>CAYTDY010000026.1:2545-14455 GCA_964436665.1 uncultured Desulfobacteraceae bacterium | reverse complement strand
ATGTTGACAGGCAACTTTGGTGTGCAGGCTTTATCCAGACCTATCTTGAAAGAGATGTACGCCAGATTGTTAACGTAGGTGACATCAATACCTTTAATCGGTTTTTAAGGATGTGTGCTGCACAAACTGGTCAAATCCTTAATATATCAGAGCTGGCGAGGGATGTGGGTATGAGTGTACCTACAATCAAAAAGTGGCTCAGTGTCCTTGAGGCCAGCTATCAGATATATCTTCTACCGCCTCATTTTAATAACCTGGGTAAACGAATTATAAAGAGCCCAAAGATCTATTTTTTAGATACTGGAATAGCTACCTTTCTCATGGGACTCCATGCAAGCGAACCCATATTGCAGGGACCTATGATAGGACCTCTTTTTGAAACCATGGTTGTAGCTGAATGGATCAAGGCTTTCTATCACAGGGGAGAAAGGCCTGAATTGTATTACTGGCGTTCAAAGGCAGGAGTAGAGGTTGACCTCATTGTGGACCGAAATGGCAGGCTTTATCCTATAGAGATCAAAGCGACATCCACTTTACTCCCTGCCCATGCTGAGTCCCTAAACAGATGGAGGGCTTTGGCCGGGGATTTAGCTTCAGAGGGCATCATCGTGGCTAACATATCTGAGACATTTACGCTCAAAGGTTGTCAAGCCATCTCATGGGAAAAGGGATTGGATATGTTGAATTGAGGGATTGAAGTTCATATTATTGATTTGAAATTGAAGATTTGATCTATGACAATCTATAATATATGTGTAAATATATTTGAAAAAAGATAAACAAAGAGGTGATTACTATGTCGCAGTTGGCTGTTTACATTGATGATCAACTTGCCAAAAAGTTAGACAAGGCGGTAAAAGCCTCTGGAAAATCCAAGTCGAAGTGGGTTGCTGGTGCCATAAAAAGTTCTTTACAGGATCAATGGCCGGAAGGATTTTTTGACCTTGCTGGCAGTTGGGAGGACGATCTCATGCCCGATGAGATTATGAGCAGAATCCGAACGGGAATGGATAAACCCGAGAGGAGGGAAAAATTACGTTGATGATATACCTATTAGATACCAGTACATGTATTTATTTCTTGAACAGATCCTCTGAAAAAATAATCTCTCAATTTAAAAGGTTCTCACCATCAGAAATCAATCTTCCTTCAATTACCGTGGCTGAATTGTTTTATGGGGCCGAGAAAAGTAAAGCGAAAAAAAGAATTGGGCGATTGTTGAAAATTTTATTTCAATTTTTGAGATTGTTCCCTTTGACGAAAAGAGCTGTGAGATATACGCAAGGATCAGAGCATCTCTCGAGAAATCTGGTGTACAAATAGGCCCTATGGATCTGTTAATAGCATCAATAAGCCTTGCCAATAACTCTATCCTTGTATCGAATAACATTAAAGAATTTAGACGGATAAAAGGTCTTAAATTAGAAAATTGGGTTTGATCCCTTTCGATATTCGGATTTTGGCCCGCCCTGCCCGCCCTGGCGCATATTCCATGTATGCAAGCATATAGCCAAATAATCAGGTCTGGGCCAGGGGCGCGACTTGGTTGAAGTATACTACTGTTGCCGTACCGAGTCAGAAGAGCTGCTTATGGAACTATGGCTATGTAGATCAGGTCTGGGCCAGGGATTTTGGAATGAAAAGATTTTAAAAAGTTATTTTTCTAATTTTGCAGCCACTTAAGGTAGGCATCGATAAATATATCAATATCCCCATTCATCACCCTTTCAATATCTCCAATTTCAAGGTTTGTCCTGTGATCTTTTACGAGCTGGAAGGGGTTGAATGTGTAAGACCTTATTTGATTCCCCCATGCTATGTCTTTTTGGGATTGGTGTCTGAGTTCTTTTTCTTTATTTTGTTTCTCTTTTTCCAATGCATAGAGTTTCGCCCTAAGAATTTTTAGTGCCAGTTCCCTATTTCTGTGTTGGGACTTTTCATTTTGGCACTGGACGACTATATTGGTTGGTGAGTGTGTAATTCTTACAGCAGAACTGGTTTTATTAACATGCTGTCCACCTGGGCCACTTGCCCTGAAGGTTTCTACCCTGAGATCCTTTTCATTAATATCTATTTTTATATCATCTTCAATCTCCGGCAAGATAGATACCGATGCAAATGAGGTATGTCTTCTCCCATTGGCATCAAAAGGGGAAATCCGGACCATCCTGTGAATGCCATGTTCCGATTTCAGGTAACCGTATGCATAAGGACCACTTACAGTAAAGGTGACATTTTTTATCCCTGCCTCATCTCCAGCTAAGTGATCAACAATCCTTGTTTTCATCTTTTTGGACTCTGTCCATTTGAGATAGAGTCTGAATAGCATCTCCACCCAATCTTGGGCCTCTGTTCCTCCTGCGCCTGCATTTATGGCTACAATTGCATTTCTCTTATCGTCTTTATCACTTAAAAGTGTCTGAAGTTCGTATCTTTTTATCTCTTTTTCAAGCTCAGAAAGATCCGTGCTAACTTCTGCGATCATTTTCTCATCATCTTCTTCCTGGGCTAATTTGGTTAGGATATCGAGCTCTTCTAACTCGTTCTTATATCTATGCCACTCCTCTAATTGGTTATTAAGTAATCCTCTTTCCTGACTTAGTTCAGTTGCTTCATTGTGGTTATGTTGCCAGAAATCCGATTTGGATAATATTTTTTCTATTTTTTTTAACCTTTCTTCACCCTTGGCCAGGTCAAAGATATTCCCAAATATCATGTAATTTACTATTCAAGGTATCTATTTTTTCCATTATCTCTGTATAATACATAATTTTATCTCCTTTTGTAATGTCAGTTGTCAGTAGTCTGTTGTATTTGCATTAATAAATACACTAAATTGAATATTGAAATTGTTAGTATCCCCGTTGCTATTTAGCTGAATTAATTGATTTTTTGGTTACTTTCAACGGACAACTGACAACGTTCGACGGACACTATTTTTTATTATTAACATCCATAAAAGCCTAATAATCGTTATTATTGTTATTATTATAGCAAAAATATCTCCGAATTGGGAATAAAATGTTTTATCACGCTTTAATTTTATTTCCTGTTTCAAGATTTCCCTCACAAAGAGTCCACTCTTATTTACTATTTTTCCATTTGCCAGTATAAAAGCGCTAATTCCGGTATTTGCAGCCCTAGCCATAGGTATACCATTTTCTATACATCTAAAGACAGCCATGCTCAGATGCTGGTAGGGAGCGCTGGTATGTCCAAACCAGGCATCATTGGTTATGTTCACTAAAAGTTCAGCTCCCTGGATAGCGAGCTTTCGAGAGATATCAGGAAAGATAGCCTCAAAGCAGATTAATACACCTATCTGAGAATCCGCAGCACCTATTGTTCTAATATTTTTACCAGGGGAGAAATCTCCTGCTGCTGGAACTAAACGATGTACAAATGGGATGTACTTTTTAAGCGGAACATATTCACCAAAGGGTACAAGATGAACCTTGTCATAATAATCAAATACCCTGTTTTCAGAGATTATATACGCCCTGTTGTAATAGAGGATTTTATTTTTATTCTTTAAATATGCAGGGGAGCCGAAGAGGATATTTGAATTAGTTATTTTGGCAGTCTTAAAGACTTCTTTAGAGAGGTAAGATCTATCTTGGAAAAAAAATGGAACTGCAGTTTCAGGCCAGATGATAATTTGAGGTTTAAAATCTGCAGATTTACCAGATAGCCTGCTATAGATAGCCAATGTCTTTTCTTGATAATCCGGGTTCCATTTTAAAGATTGATCAATATTTCCTTGGACAATGACCGCCCTGATTCCCTTTCCCTTTAAGTTTATATCTGCCTTTTTATTTAAATTATGGTAGCCGTATACAAGGATTAGTCCTATCAGAAAAGAGGTGAGAATTGTTTCTATGCCTATAACGCGCAATACGTGTCTGTTGATAGTGGACCCTAAAATCTTTTTCTTAATCGCTATAAAAATTAGATTGTACATTGCAAGATTTACCAGAACAATGACAAATGATATGCTGTATACACCGGAAATATCCGATATTTGTATCAATGGTAATCTCAAATATTGGCTGTAGCCCAAAAGGCACCAAGGGAAACCAGTCATAATATGAGTTCTTGCATATTCAAGTGCGACCCAGATGCTAGCTCCGAGAAAAGGAGATAGTCTATTTTTTTTGAAACCAACTAGGATAAGGGCAAAAAAGGCAATATATAGTGCTAGATACAAGGAGAGAAGTACTAAGGCTGCCAGAGTGAAGATAAGTTTGAGATTGCCGTAATGGGAAAGCACTACAACTATCCAGTAAATAAGGGTGAAATAGTGGGAAAGGCCAGCTAAAAGCCCCAACTTGAATGCAGTTATTGTAGATTTATCCTTAATGCTAATGAGGAGAGGAAGCAGGGATATCCATGCTATCCAGTTGATATTGATAGGGGGGAAGCTGGCAGTCAGCATGAGACCCGAAAGCCCTGCTAATCCTGCATTTTTTAAACTAATTTTGGTCATTTAAGGGTAGCTCGTTTCTTGATACTGGATGTATCCAGCAACAAGGAGGGATCAACCAGCAACCAATATCGAGTATCCAGTATACAGTTAAAAGTACTATCCTGGAAACTTATAGCAAGATTATTTTTTATTCCATTTAGAAGGAACCAATCAAGTAACTTTTATTAATAAATACATTTGATTAGTTGTATTATAAATTTCCTTGACTATCTATAGATATTTTATTATAAATTTAAATACTTAATTGAGCGGGCATAGCTCAGTTGGTAGAGTACAAGCTTCCCAAGCTTGGTGTCGCGGGTTCGAGCCCCGTTGCCCGCTCCATATGAGTTAAAGAGTGTTCTGTTCCCTTTTCGAGGTAAGCAGTTGTTGTTAGCAAAAGGGTTGTTACTTTGAAAAGAGGATGAGCCAGTATTTTATTTTCTCTTTCAAAACTGGCAACAATTGAGTTGGATTTGAGGGAGCGGGCCTTTTAAGCCCGCTTTTTATGTACGAGGTATCTTAGTGAAGCCAGAACTTAAGAGGATTGTTAATGAGGTATTCCTTTTAGCTGAACCTCTTTTACATGAATTTGGTATGGAGATAGTGGATGTGGAGTTCCTGTCTGAAAGTGGTAGATGGATTCTCAGGGTTTTTATAGACAAGGAGAATGGGGTTACAGTTGACGACTGCGCAAGCGTTAGTCGTGAGCTTGGTGATTTGATTGATGCAAAGAATATAATTGATTATCGCTATGTACTTGAGATTTCCTCCCCCGGGCTCAACAGGCCATTAAGAAAAGAGAGCGATTTTATGCGTTCAATTGGCAAGATGGTAAAATTAAAGATGTCTAGACCTATCAATAAAAGGAGGAGTTTTACAGGGCGCCTTGCTAATGTCAGGGAAGGGATGATAAGCCTTTCAGTTGATGGTAATAATTTAGTCGAGCTGCCATTAAATGAGATAGATAAGGCGAGAGTAAAATATGAATTTAATAATTGATATTTGAGTGGAGAATAGAAGATGATTACAGATTTATTTAGAACAATTGATCAGGTCAGCCGGGATAAAGGGATTGATTCTAAAATTCTGATAGAGGCCCTGGAAGAGGCAGTTCGCTCAGCCGTTAAAAAGAAATTTGGTCCAGACTATGAGTTAGAGGTGGCGTTTAATAAGGAAGTTGGAGAGATTGAGGTTTTTGAGTTCAAAGAGGTAGTAGAAAAAATAAAAGATGAGAGGCTTGAGATCTCCTTTAAAGAAGCCAGAAAACTTGATCCAGAATCTGAGATAGGGGATAGTTTGGGTGTGAAAATGGATACAGATACCTTTGGCAGGATAGCGGCACAATCAGCCAGACAAGTAATAATGCAGAAGCTAAGAGAAGCAGAGAGAGATGCTGTTTATGAAGATTTTAAGATTAGGAAGGGGGAGATAGTTAATGGGATTGTTCAACGTTTTGAAAAAGGTGCTATTATTGCTTCTCTGGGGAAAGCGGAGGCTGAGCTTCCAGTTAAAGAGCAGATCTTGAATGAAACATACACCCAAGGAGATAGGATCAGGGCCTATATATATGACGTGAAGCAGTTTGGCAGGGGACCTCAAATAATATTGTCTCGAACTCATCCTAACTTTTTATCTGCCCTGTTCGAAAGTGAGGTACCGGAAGTTTCCGAAGGTATTGTAACTATTATGCAGGTAGCTCGAGAACCTGGGAGTAGAGCAAAAATAGCTGTGGCTTCAAAGGACAAAGATGTTGATCCAGTAGGAGCCTGCGTTGGCATGAAAGGATCTAGAGTGCAGGCAGTAGTACAAGAGTTAAGGGGTGAGAGGATTGATATTGTCCCTTGGGACCCTGATGAAGCAAAATTTGTGTGCAAGGCCTTGGCTCCTGCTGAAATTTTAAGGGTGATAGTTGATGAAGAGAACAGGTCCATGGAGGTGGTTGTATTGGATGATCAACTATCTCTTGCTATTGGAAAAAGGGGGCAGAATGTGAGGTTAGCATCCCGAGTTACAAACTGGAAATTAGATGTAATAAGCAAGTCAGACTACAGTAAGTCCTTAAGAGATGGTTATAAATCCTTACTTAAGCTCCCTGGTATTGGCAAGAAATTTGCCACCGCTCTTTATGAAATGGGATTTACATCGGCAGAGGATATTGCCAAGGCCGAAGTAGCTGATTTAGCAATGGTTAAGGGGATTAGTAAAGGAAAGGCTGAAGAAATAATCCAGTGTGCCCTCAATTACATGCACTCATTAAGTGCTGATAAGGAAGAAGCAGGTGAGTAGGAAAAGGAAGGAGTTTGTCTGGAGGATTAAATGAGTAGATTAAGAGTTTATGAGTTAGCCAAAGAACTGGGAATGAATTCCAATGAGCTGGTTGAGCAATTGAAAACCGCTGGTTTCCTTATTAATAACTATATGAGTTCTCTTGACACGGATGATGTAACACGGGCTAAGGATTATCTTTCAGGGGCAACCAGTGAGATTTTCGAGGAGAAAAGGGTTAAGCCAACTTTGATCCGCAGGCGTAAGAAGATTATTCCCAAAGTGCAGGAAGAAGTTCAAGAAGAAGAACAGAAAATTGAAGAAGAAGTTAAGCCATCTCCTGAAGAGACAGTTTCAGTACCAGAGAAGGAAGTAAAAGAGGTTTTGGAGGAAGAAGGTGAGAAAGAATTAAAAGAAGAATCTATTCCTGAACAACACCTTGAAAAGGCTGAGACTAAGGTTGAGATTAAGGCGGAAAAAAAGAAAAAGATTAGGCCTAAAACCATTCCGGCAAGGATAATAAAAAAGGCACCTATTCAACCACCTGAGCCAAAAATCCAAGAACCTGAAGCCAAGATACCATCAGTTGAACCCGAAACTATTCTAATGGATTTGGTTAAAAAAGAGGTAGAAACAAAAAAGAAGAAACAGGATAAGGAGTTAACCCCTGCGAAGGATTATCGTAGACGAAAGAGAGAAATTATTGAGCGTAAAGACCTCTATGGGGGCCCTGAATATGGCTTTGTAGGCCGCGGCAGATTAAAGAAGAAAGACAAGCTTGATAAGAAGAAATTTAAGCAAACAGAAATAACTGTTCCCAAGGCAATAAAAAGGAGGATAAAGGTTCCGGGTGCGATAAGTGTAGCTGAACTGGCAAAGAGGATGAGTGTTAAGGCAACAGATTTAATTAAGAAATTAATGGAGATAGATTTGATGGTTAACATCAATCAGACGATTGATTTTGACTCTGCCTCTTTGATAGCCAGTGAGTTTGGATATGAGTTAGAATTGTCATCTTTTGAAGAGGAGGAGATTCTTTCTGAAGACAAGGACAAGGCCGAAGATCTTCTTCCTCGTCCGCCGGTGATTACAATAATGGGACATGTAGATCATGGTAAAACCTCTCTTCTTGATTATATCAGAGAATCAAGGATTATTGACAAAGAGGCTGGTGGGATAACTCAACATATAGGGGCATATTATGTACACAACTCCCATGGAAATGTTGTTTTTCTTGATACCCCTGGACATGAAGCCTTCACTGCAATGAGGGCCAGGGGTGCTAAGGTAACTGATTTGATTGTATTGGTTGTTGCTGCTGATGATGGAGTGAAGGAACAGACCATAGAGGCTATTGATCATGCTAAAGCAGCTAACATTCCAATCATTGTCGCCGTTAATAAGATGGATAAACCAGAGGCAAACTCAGAAAAGGTTAGGAGAGAATTATCAGAACATGGCCTCTTAGCAGAGGAATGGGGTGGTGATACTTTGTTTAGTTATATATCTGCTAAGAACGGACAAGGGGTGGATGAGCTTCTTGATAGCATACTTCTTCAATCAGAGATATTAGAATTAAAGGCAAACTATAAAAAGAGGGCGAGGGGGACAATTATTGAAGCCAGGCTGGATAAAAATAGAGGTCCATTCGCTACTATTCTTATTCGCAATGGCACTCTTAAACAAGGTGACTTTTTTGTTTGTGGAGAAAGTTATGGTAGATTAAGGGCGATGCTGAATGATAGAGGAAAAAAGATAGAATCGGCTTCTCCGTCTATGCCTGTTGAAATCTATGGTATTTCTGATGTACCTATGGCCGGTGATGACTTTATAGTAGTTACTGATGAAAAGAAGGCCAAGTTGATTAGTGAGCATAGGAAAACCAAGGCCAAGTTGCCAACAGCAACCAAACAAGACTCTATCAGCCTCGATAATCTTTTTGATAGGATTAAAGAGGGGGAAATTAAAGAACTGAATATTATAGTCAGGGCCGATGTACAGGGATCTTTAGAGGCCTTAATAGATTCTCTAGTTAAACTCAGCACAGAAGAGGTCAAGTTAAAAGTCATACATGGTGCAACCGGAGCTGTAACAGAAAGTGATATAATGCTGGCCTCTGCCTCTAAGGCTGTAATTATTTGTTTTAACGTTAGGGCAAATCCGGCTGTAGGAGCCGTTGCAGAGAGAGAAAATGTGGATATAAGATTTTACGATGTTATTTATAAGGTTATAGAAGATATACAGTCGGCTATGGCTGGGCTTCTTGAACCAGTATACAATGAGAATACTATAGGTCGCGCAGATATCAAAGAAATATTTCATGTCTCCAAGGTGGGCACTATTGCTGGTTGTTATGTAATTGATGGTAAGATTGAAAGGAGTGCCAATGTACGCCTATTAAGAGACGATGTAGTAATATTTGACGGGAAGATTAGTTCATTGAAAAGGTTTAAAGATGATGTCAAGGACGTTCTCTCGGGTTTTGAGTGTGGTATAGGATTGGAAAATTATAATGACATAAAGCCGGGAGATGTGCTGGAAGTTTATATCTTAGAAGAGATGAAAGCGGAGCTTTGATTTGGTTATTGGAACTCTTAAGCTTTCCTTATATATCCATGATAACCACTCACTTAAAGAAAAGAGAAAGATCGTAAAGAGTGTTGTAGCCAAGGTAGGTAAAAAATTTAATGTATCTATTGCTGAAGTTGGTTCCAATGATAAATGGCAGATGATCGAGTTAGGGATTAGTACTGTGGGCAATGATAGACGATTTGTGAATTCAATTCTCGATAATATCCTCTCATACTTAGATTCTCTTTACCTGGGAGAAATTATTGATTCTAATATCGAGATGTTTAATGTCTAACAAATTCTCTGGTTTTATTTGTTTTATTGGTTCAACTGGATGGGTTTCGACTTAACAGTAACGCAAACTATAAAACTAATAAAACTAATCAAACAAATTTAACTTTGACATTTAACCATGCTTGCAGGCAACAGATCTGATAGGGTTGGCGACCAGATTTTAAGGGAAATATCTAATCTGCTTCTTAGAAAGGTGAAGGATCCAAGGTTAAAAAGAGTTACTCTAACTGATGTGAGGATGACCAAAGATTTGAAACGTGCCTATGTTTACTACAGCCTCTTTGGTGGGGACGAGCAGAAAAAACAGGCTCATACAGGCTTTGAAAGTGCAAAAGGATTTATACGCAAAGAGATAGCTGATAGGCTGCATTTAAAATACATTCCAGATATCCAGTTTCTATATGACATATCTCTTGAATACGGGCAGAAGATGGAAAGGCTTTTAGAGAAAATATCTCCTCGAATGGATAAGTAGTTATAAGTTATTTGTTACTCGTTATGTAAAAACTCTGCCCGGTAACGAAAAAACAACAACGAGAAACCAGCAACAAGCAATGAGGAACGAGCTATTAATTGATGACAAGTATGGTATTGAATAATATTGCAGATATTTTGAAAGAGGGTGAGAGGTTCTTTTTAGCCAGCCATAAGGACCCTGATGGGGATGCTATTGGCTCTTTATTGGCATTAGGTGAAGCCCTTATGCTTTCAGGTAAGGAGGTTGTGCTCTTTAATGAGGGTCCCATCTCAGATTCTTTAGCATCCCTGACGGGCATAGAGAGAATAGTAAACAATTTTAGTCAGGAATCAGGGTTTGATGCCTTTTTTGCACTCGACTGTGGAAATCTTGAAAGGATGGGAAGAGTTTCCTTACAACTATCTAACATAAAGCCTTTGATTAACATAGACCATCATGAAAATAATTCTCAATTTGGCGACTTGAATCTTGTTGACGTTAATAGCTCCTCTGTTGGTGAGATAATTTATCGGTTGATAAAATTAGCAGATTTACCCATGAATTTAAACATAGCAGAAAATATATTTGTTGCTATACAAACAGATACCGGTTCTTTCAGATATGACAATACTACCCGAGAGGCATTTAATATTGCAGAGGAGATGTTGGGTTGGGGTGTTAATCCTTGGAAGATATCACGCAAGGTTATGGATGAATATACGTTGAAAAAGCTTAAACTTCTTGAGTTGACCCTCAAAACAATAGAGTTGCACCATGAAGGAAAGATTGGGTTAATCACTATTACTAAACAGATGCTTTTAAAGGCAAAGGCTGATAATTCTGATAGTGAGAGGTTTGTAGATTACCCAAGATTTATTTCCAGCGTTGAGATAGGCGTCCTAATACGAGAGATTGAAGAGGATTGTTACAAATTCAGCCTACGTTCCAATGATTGGGTAAATGTGGCAGATTTAGCGAGTAGCTTTGGCGGAGGAGGTCATCCAAGGGCAGCAGCCTTTACAAGAGAGGGGAGCCTGGAATTAGTAAAGCAGGAATTCCTTAATAAAGCATTCGGGTTTTTAGATAAGATCAGTAGTTAGTTGTCACATGAACACAACAAACAAAAAACAACGGACAAGGGATGGGATTATAATAGTAGACAAGGAATCTGGACCAAGCTCATTCAGGGTTGTGGAAAGGATTAAGGGCATGATAAAGGCAAAAAAAGCCGGTCATGCAGGCACGCTTGATCCCTTTGCAACTGGGGTATTAGTGATTCTTGTGAACCAGGGAACCAAATTATGCCCCTTTTTAATGTCCCAGGATAAGGTTTACAAGGCAGCTCTCAGGCTTGGAATAGAAACAGATACTCAGGATTTGACAGGGAGGATCATTAAAGAAAAAGACATTGGTATGCTGATAAGGGAGGCTATCAAAAGTAAGATAGCACAATTTTTAGGTAATATAAAACAGATTCCACCTTCTTTCTCAGCCGTTCATCATAATGGGAAGAGGGCATATGAATTGGCTCGAAATGGTTTAGAGGTTGATCTTCAAGAGAGGGATGTAAGGATTGACTATATCAATATCTTATCTGTAGAGCTTCCTTATGTTTGGATCGAGGTAGGTTGCAGTTCTGGTACTTATATTAGGTCCCTTGCTGCTGACCTGGGCAGGAGTTTAGGAACAGGGGCACATCTTACGTTTTTAAGAAGAATAAAGAGTGGCCCATTTCTTGTTGATAATGCATTTACTGTGACACAAATAGCTCAACATTTATCCAATGATACCGTTGACCAGGTGATAATACCATTGAAAGATGCCCTGAAAGGGATGATGGAATTTGAAATCCCAG
>CAYTDY010000026.1:0-2535 GCA_964436665.1 uncultured Desulfobacteraceae bacterium | reverse complement strand
AGCGAGCAGTTGTCCTCGCCGATCTTACCCTTAGATAAATTAGCAATAAAGATTAGAGATGGCTATAAACCGCATAGGGGGGAACTGTCTTGGAAAAATATCCCCTCTTTTGATTCCGGTAACTATTTCAAGGCAGTAATGGGAGAAGAGCTGGTCGGGATTTTAACGGAAGCCAGTAATGGATATGATATAGTTAGAGTTTTTCCAAAGCAAGTGAACTAAAGTGAACTAAAGTTAGAAGTTAAAAGTTAATTTTAGGCACTTACTAAAAATGTTTAAATAAGGAGGTGATAAAGTGGTCTTAACAAGTAAAGATAAAACAAAAATTATTGCTAAATTCAAGATCCATAAAAAAGATACCGGTTCATCAAATGTTCAGATTGCTCTTTTGACCAAAAGGATAAATGATCTTACAAATCATTTTAAGATACACCCTAAGGACCATCATTCAAGAAGGGGTCTTTTGAAGATGGTTGGTCAAAGAAGACGCCTTTTAAACTATATAAAGAGGAGGGATTCTAGTCAATATAGGAGTCTCATTCAGGAATTGGGCCTTAGGAAATAGTAATTATCAATATATAATAAATTTTGGAGGAGTAAAAAAAATGGTTAAGAGTGTAACAACTAATATCAATGGAAGGGGATTAAATATTGAGACAGGTAGAGTGGCATGTGAGTCCAGTGGGGCTGTGGTTATAACAATGGGAGAGACTGTTATTCTGGTGACTGCTGTGTCTACTGATGAGAAAAGAGAAGGCATTGATTTTCTCCCATTAACAGTTGATTTTCAAGAGATGTCATACGCAGCAGGTAAGATCCCGGGTAATTTCTTCCGCAGAGATATGGGGCGGCCAAGTGAGAAAGAGATGTTGACCTCTCGACTCATAGACAGGCCTCTTAGACCCCTTTTTCCGGATAACTACAATTTTGAGACCCAGGTAATTGCAAGTGTTTTATCCTTTGACAAAGAGAATGATCCTGATCCTTTAGGTATCTTGGGTGCCTCAGCTGCGATTACTATCTCAGATATTCCCTTTGGGGGACCTGTTGGAAGTATGCGTGTAGGGAGGATTGATGGTAAATTAATAGCATTTCCCACATTAGAGGAACAAGAAGAAGGTGACATAAACCTGATTGTCGCTGGAACAAAAGAAGCTGTAGTTATGGTTGAAGGTGGTGGCAAATTTGTCTCTGAAGATGATATGCTTGAGGCCATATTTTTTGGTCATAAATCTTTGCAGCCACTTATTGATATGCAGATAGAGTTGAGAGAGTCTGTTGGAAAGGATAAAAGGCATTTTATTCCAGCTGAAGAAGATGAGCAACTAAAGGCAAAGGTAAAAGAGATCGGCGAACCTCTTATAAAGGAGGTGCTATCATATGGCGAAAAGATGGTTAGGGAAAAAAAGAGGTCTGAGGTCATTGATTATATAATGGAATCACTAAAAGAGGAATGTGAAGATAAGGGAAGAGAGATAAAGGATGCGGTCTATGATTTAGAGAATAGATTGGCCAGGCATATGATATTAAAGGAAGGGAGCAGAATCGATGGCAGGCCACTTAATGAAGTAAGACCTATTGAATGTTTAGTGGGTGTTCTGCCAAGGGTTCATGGATCGGCCCTATTTACCAGGGGTGAGACCCAGGCAATGGTTTTAACCACTCTTGGTACTGAAAGGGATGAACAGAAGATAGAATCAATCTATGGGGACTCTTACAGGAAATTCACCTTTCATTATAATTTTCCCCCATTTAGTGTAGGTGAGGCCAAAAGATTGGGAGCTCCTGGCAGGAGAGAAATCGGTCATGGTGCCCTGGCAAGAAGGGCAATTCTTCCTGTTTTATTAGAGAAGGAAGATTTTCCTTATGCAGTCAGGGTTGTTTCTGAAATATTGGAATCAAATGGTTCATCTTCTATGGCAAGTGTATGCGGGGCTTCGCTTTCATTGATGGATGCAGGTGTTCCTGTTAAGGATCCAGTGGCAGGGGTCGCGATGGGTCTTGTTTCAGAAGGCGATGTTGTGGCCATATTGACTGATATTATAGGTGATGAAGATCATTTTGGTGATATGGATTTTAAGGTTACAGGGACAAAGAGTGGTATAACTGCCCTCCAGATGGATATCAAGGTTAGTGGGTTAAAAAAGGAGATAATGGGGAAGGCATTATATCAGGCAAGAGAGGCAAGAATGCATATCCTCAATGAAATGGATAAGGCCCTATCACAATCGAGGCCGGAGATATCTAAATATGCACCAAGGATTGTCAGTATCAATATTAAGCCAGAAAAGATAAGGGATGTTATCGGTCCTGGTGGGAAGATGATCAAACATATTACTGCAACAACAGGGGCACAGGTAAATATTGATGATGATGGCAAGGTGTTGATTGCATCCACTGATAGTGAAGGCATGGATATGGCCATACAAATGGTAAAAGATATAATTAAGGAAGCAGAAATCGGCAAGTTTTATGCAGGTAAGGTAGTCAAGATTATGGATTTTGGCGCCTTTGTAGAGGTCCTACCTGGCTCAG
>CAYTDY010000025.1:0-14820 GCA_964436665.1 uncultured Desulfobacteraceae bacterium | reverse complement strand
ATGGATCGCATGAGCAAACAGTTCTTTACCCGTCCCAGTGTCACCAAATAGCAAGACTGTTGCATCAGTCCTGGCATATTTGGTGGAAACTGTCTTGGCCTCGCTAATACTACTGCTCTCTCCCTTAATATCATCAAATGTGTATCTCGCCGAGAGGAGGCCATTAAGCTCACGTTTATAGTAATCCACCTTAATCTCTAAGATATTAAGCCTGGTAACTAAGTCTTCAAAGTTGGCATAATCCCTGAATACAGATTGACAGATTATCCCTATAGTTTTAGCTCCTCTTTTAATAGGAATCCTGTTGACGATTAAAGGAATCTTGCCATCTACATTACACTTCTGCCCTAACTCCGCCTTTCCAGTCTGCAAAACATAAGGAAGTGGAGAATTTTGAAAGAAATCAGTTATTGGCCGCCCCACAACTTTTTTTCTATCTACTCCCAACAATTCTGCATAAACCTGGTTCATAAATATGATGTTACATCTATTGTCACAAAAAATAATCCCGGAATAGATATTGTTAAGGATTAGCTCCCAGATCTCAGCCATATACTTCAGTTCGCTAATTCCTTTTTCCGGCTGCTTTTCTGAATCCAATTTCTGAGCTAATATTATCTCATCATCTAATCCATGAATTTTAGGAATTGAGTCATTTGGGAGATTGACCTGAGGTTTACCTGATTCAAATTGTGTCATATTGTGTTTCCTTCTTAAATGGATATTACTATCCGAATTTACATCTTTAGTAAATTTAGTATCTTAATTATTATTTTGTCAACTTTTTCTTTTTCTTTAATAAAGAGTTAGGTCTTCTCTTAGCCCATATAATAATAAAAATTTATTGCTAAAAAGTGAATGAAATATGAGCATGTCCGGAATTCCATACACCAAACAGTACTATTTCACATAGTTCTCTCAACAACAAATCTTGGCCAATCTACTATTCCTTGTGTTTGATTATTTAAAGATATCAAAAAGATAAGATACCTTTACCCTTATTTATTAACCCAGCTTTCATCTTGAAATTTTCTCCTCCAACAATGGCACGGTACTTGCTTCTTAATACATAAATGTAGCTACGGTTCTTTAGAAGTTAAGAATATAATCATACATGATCCCAGTAGAAGCCAGCAGGATATTTTAACAAAAATAAAATTCAATCAAAAAAGGAGCCAAGAGAAGACTCATTTTATTTCCATCATAAATTGTTTGCTGTTATCGCACTATTTATTTACTATCCACCTATCTAATCATTTCAAAGTAATACCATTAATAGTGGTGTATAAAGTAAAAGGGAATTTTTATGGAAGAGACAGACGAAAGATTTGTGCATCTTGAAAGGTTAGGCCTTTTTGGTTGTGTTCAGTGCGGGAAGTGCTCTGCAGGTTGTCCACTTAACTATATTACACCATTTAATATCCGAAAGCTTGTATATGATGTACTGGATGCTCCGGGAGAGGAAATCGCAAATGAAAGACATGATATCTGGCAGTGCACAACCTGTTCAACCTGTTCCCTCAGGTGTCCGAAGGAGATAGAGCCTAAGGATGTTATAATCAACCTGAGAAGCATACTCGTTGAGGATGGAAGTATACCTCCTGCTTTCAGGGATCTGCTGAAAAGTATTTCTGTTAATTATAATCCATGGGGTATTGGTAAAGAGAAACGGGCTGAATGGTGTGAGGGTTTAGAGATTAAGGATGCAAGTGAGGCTGAAATTCTTTTCTATGTGGGATGCACCCCAGCTTTTGATTATCGTCTTCAAAAGGTTGCAAAAGCAATGGTCAAAACGCTCCGGAAAGCAAAGGTTGATTTTGGGATACTGGGAGTTGATGAGATGTGCTGCGGTAATGAAATAAAGAGAATAGGGGACATTTGGAGCTTTGATACTTTGCGGGAGGCAAATACAGAAATTTTTAATGGCCTTGAAAATATTAAAGAAATTATTACCATCTCTCCGCATTGCTTTAACACATTTAAAAATGAGTATCCCGGGCTTAAACCCAAGATTACTCACTACACACAACTTTTTTCCGCTCTTATCGAAAATGGTCAACTTATTCCTGCAAAAGATTTTCGTAAAACCGTTACCTATCATGATCCATGTTTCTTAGGAAAACAGAACAATATTTATGAAGAGCCGAGAAATATACTTAAAAATATTGATAGATTAAATTTTGTAGAATTTGATCGTAATCGTGAAAGCAGCCTTTGTTGTGAAGGTGGCGGCGGAAGGATGTGGATCGAGATAGAGGATGCAGAGGAAAGGCTGGCAAACATCCGTGTGCGGGATGCAGTTGACATGGGTGTTGACATAATTGCAGTCTCATGCCCGTTTTGTCTTTTGACCCTGGAAGATGCGATCAAGGCCAATGACCTTGAGGGTAAACTTCAGGTCATGGATATAATAGAAATAGTTGCTAAAACATTAACATAAGAATAGCCAAGTTGATGAATACGAGAAAAATTGGGGTTTATATCTGTTATTGTGGGGTAAACATTTCCGATACGGTGGATGTTCTGGAGTTGAAAGAATTTGCATCAGGCCTGCCTCATGTGAAAAGCGCCCAGAACTATATGTATATGTGCTCTGAACCGGGACAGGAGTTGATTAGGAAAGAGATCAAAGAGAAGGGCCTGAATAGAATAGTTGTGGCTGCCTGTTCCCCCAATATGCATGAGCCCACATTTAGAAATGTTTTAAACAGCGCAGGCCTTAACCCTTATTGTTTAGAGATGGCAAATATCAGAGAACAATGCTCCTGGGTTCATAAAGATAAAAAAATGGCAACTGGAAAGGCAAAGGCACTGCTTGCTTCTGCTGTGGCCAAAGCAGCACTTCTTGAGCCCTTGGAAGAGAAAGAGGTTGATGTAACACCAACTGCAATGGTTATCGGTGGCGGTATTGCAGGAATTCAGGCAGCCCTGGACATTGCTGAAGCCGGTTTCAAGGTGTACCTGGTGGAGAAAGAGCCATCTATTGGGGGACACATGATACAGCTTGATAAGACATTTCCTACGCTTGACTGTTCAGCATGTATCCTGACCCCAAAGATGGCAGATGTTAAAAACCATCCCAACATTGAGCTTATGGCCTATAGTGAGATAGTTGGTGTAGAAGGTTTTGTAGGGAACTTTAAGGTTACTGTTAAAAGAAAACCTCGCTATGTCGATGAAACTATCTGTAACGCCTGTGGGCAATGTTACGACTACTGTCCAGTATATATGGATGATAAATTTAATGAAGGGCTTTCCAAAACAAAAGCGCTGTATATTCCATTCCCGCAGGCAATCCCTGCTGTATATGTGATTGACCCTTTAGCATGTCGCTATTTTAAGGATGGGACATGCCGTCAGTGTGAGGAGGTATGCAATGAACTCCATGCTATAAACCTGGACCAGAAAGAAGAGCTTTTGGAGCTTGATATTGGAACCATTGTTGTGGCAACAGGTTTTGACACGTTTGACCCCGGGCTTAAGCCAGAATTTGGATACAGCAAGTATGAAAATGTTATTACTGGCCTTGAGTTTGAGCGGCTGACTTCTGCGTCTGGTCCTAATCTGGGTGATTTAAAAGTAAATGGTAAGGAGCCCAAAGAAGTAGTTTTTATACAGTGTGTTGGTTCGCGAGATAAGAGTGTGGGTAATGAATACTGTTCTCGTGTCTGCTGTATGTACACTGCAAAACATGCACATCTTGTTCATGAGAAGGTTCCCGATGCAAAGGTAACAATCTTCTATATTGATGTTCGAGCATTTGGAAAAGGTTTTGAAGAATTCTATGATAGGGTGAAAGCTGAAGGTGTTTACTATCGGCGTGGTAGTGTATCAGAAATTTACAAAAAAGGCGACAAGTTAATATGCAGAGCAGAGGATTCACTTCATGGAAAAACAATGGAAGTTCCAGCAGACCTTGTCGTTTTAGCGGTTGGGATGGTTCCAAGCAGTAGTGCTCGGGAACTTGGAAAGGTGCTGAAACTGTCTAATTCTACAGACAATTTTTTCCTTGAAGCACATCCAAAGCTGCGCCCAGTGGAAACAGTAACAGACGGTGTGTTTTTAGCAGGGTGCTGTCAAGGCCCGAAAGACATACCTGATACTGTTGCCCAGGCAGGTGCTTCTGCATCAAAGGCACTAATACCTCTTGCACGTGGAAAAGTTAAAACCGAGGTGATGGTAGCGAGAGTTAATGAAGATGCATGTGGAGGTTGCGGATCTTGTGTGGGGGCATGTACTTATGCTGCTATAAGCCTTGAAGAAAAAGAAGTGGATAGGAGGCCAAAGACAGTTGCAGTAGTCAACGAAGTGTTGTGCAAAGGCTGCGGTGCGTGCGCCGCTATATGTCTTTCCGGTGCGATACAGCAATCAGGTTTTACAGATGAACAGATACTCGCCATTGTAAACACAATTGGAAAAAAATATTAATCATTATTGAACAATTAGACCTTAAAAGTTCAGAGGTAAAGAATGGATTCTGAATTAACGATTGTTGCATTCCTATGCAACTGGTGTAGCTATGCCGGGGCTGACCTGGCCGGGGTAAGCAGGATTCAATATCCTCCCAATATTCGAGTGGTCAGGCTGATGTGCTCAGCCAGGGTTAATCCCTTATTCATATTAAAGGCATTAACAGAGGGAATAGACGGCGTGCTTGTATGCGGCTGCCATCCAGGAGAATGCCACTATATAAAGGGCAACTATTATACAAGACGACGGGTCACCGCAGTAAAGCATTTGCTTAGCAATATCGGACTTGAGCCTGAGCGGGTTAGGCTGGAATGGATTTCTGCCTCTGAGGGGGGAAAATTTGCCGATACTGTAAAGGAGTTCACTGAAACTATAAAAGAACTCGGTCCCAACCCATTGAGTATTGCCAAATGAAAGAAAAAACTCTTATTAGCAGCACAGTTCAATCCATTGTTGCTGCTATGTTAAAGAAAGGTCTGGTAGATGAGGTGTTGGCCTTTGTCACTGGCCTGGATAGACAAGATATCACTCCTGCCTTTATAAATAGTGAGAGTGAGGCCCATCTAATAAGCACTGCTTCCTATAACCCGTACAGTCTTGCCAAGCTTTTGGCTAAGTATGGAGACCAGCAGAAGCGGATAGGTGTTGTGCTGCGCTCCTGTGATGCCAGGGCTATAGTTGAGCTGGCTAAGAGAAACCAGATTAACATTGACAACATATATATGATAGGCATCGAGTGTTATGGGGTAGCCAATACCGCTGAAGGCCCAGCAGGACAGTTGCACATCTTACCTGACCGGATTGAGTTGGATGGCAAGAAGCAGGAATGGGATGAGAAACTGCTACGCCCCAATTGCCTGCGTTGTGAATATCCAATCCCGACTATGGCTGATATAAGCTGTGGTATCACCCCCAATAACACCCATGTAAAAGCCTTTAGTGAAAAGGGAAAACAAATATTGGCCCTGGTAAACATACCTCATAAAGAGAAGGTTATTGAAGATCTAAGCTCCCTTAAGAAGCGGGCCAATCAATCACAAGAAAGAGATTTCGGTGAGCTCATGAAGATGGAGCCTGGGGATAGACTAAAATATTGGCTCTCACAGTTCGATAAATGTATCAAGTGTTACGGTTGCAGGGATGTGTGTCCTATATGCTTTTGCAAGGATTGCTATCTGGAGCCGGACCGTATGCTGATCAGAAGGAGAGAGCTTCCCCCAGAGAGGATGTTTCATCTCACCAGACTTATACATGTGGCGCCCAGTTGTGTAAATTGCGGCCAATGTGAGGCTGCCTGCCCTGCAAGTATCCCTATCTCAAAGCTATATCACCAGCTCTATAAAGAACTGAGCTCTATCTTTCAATATGAATCCGGATTTGATATAGGCGTTCCTCCTCCTCTGGACACAATCAGTGAGGAAGAGCTGGCCTTAACAGGAGTAAGCAATGACTGAGTTCGTGCCCACTATCTGTCCCTATTGTGGAGCTGGCTGCGGAATGTTATTGGTAGTCAGAGACGGGATTGTAGTTGGGGTAGAACCCTGGTCACGACACCCCATAAGCAAGGGCAAGCTATGTATTAAAGGATGGAGTGCCCATCAATTCATTCATCACCCGGATCGCCTCCAAATGCCTTTAATAAAAGAAAATGGCCACTTTAGAGAGGCAACCTGGGAGAAGGCCCTGGAATTTACAGCAAGTAGACTTATAAAGATCAGAGATAAGAGCGGGCCTGACTCAATAGCTGTACTCTCCAGCGCAAAGGGCACCAATGAGGAAAACTACCTGGCTCAAAAATTCACTCGGGCAGTTTTAGGCACCAACAATATCGATCACTGTGCCCGCCTTTGTCATGCCTCTACCATAGCCGGCCTTGTCCCAGCCTTTGGCAGTGGTGCCATGACCAATTCTATAACCGATATACAGGAGGCTACATGCATCTTCATTGTTGGATCAAATACCACAGAGAATCACCCCTTGACTGCTAGCCGGATTTTTGTGGCAAAAGAGAAGGGGGCCAAGATAATAGTAGCTGACCCTCGAAGAACCCAGCTTTTTGATATAGCAGATATCTATCTACTCATAAAACCAGGCACTGATGTGGCCTTGATAAATGGTATAATGAAGGTGATCATTGACAATGGGCTTGAGGATACAGGCTTTATTAAGGAGAGGACAGAGGGCTTTGAGGAACTGCTTGGAATCCTCAAGAAGGTATCTCTATCTGAGGTAGCAGAGATCACCCAGGTGGTAGCAGAGGATATTGAGCAGGCTGCCAAAATCTATGCACAGGCCGAGCGAGGGGCTATCATCTATTGTATGGGAATAACCCAGCATACCACAGGCACTGACAATGTTATGTCTTTGGCAAATCTGGCCATGCTGACTGGCAACCTGGGAAGGCCTGGCACCGGGGTTAACCCCCTAAGAGGTCAAAATAATGTTCAGGGTGCCTGTGATATGGGAAGTTTACCGGATGTCCTCCCCGGTTATCAGTCGGTGGCCGACGCTGAGGTACAGGCAAAGCTTGCCACGGCATGGGGAATTGCAGAGTTACCTTCAAAGGCCGGCCTGACCGTTGTAGAGATGATGAATATGGCGATTTCGGATAAGCTCAAGGCAATGTATATCATTGGTGAAAATCCGATGATATCTGACCCGGATATTAACCATGTGAGAGAGGCTTTAGAAAAGCTCGATTTCCTCGTGGTTCAGGACATCTTACCCACCGAGACCACAGCCCTTGCCGATGTCGTACTTCCTGCTGCCTGCTGGGCAGAGAAGCAGGGGACCCTCACTAACACTGATAGACGGGTGCAGATGATTAGAAAAGCGGTGGAGCCACCAGGAGAGGCCAGGCCAGACTGGCAGATTATATGCCAGCTTGCAAAGCTAATGGGTAAACCTGAGCTTTTTCCCTTTACCTCGACAGAAGAGATATTTACCGAAGCATGTCAGGTAACACCTATCTACCATGGTATGAGCTATAAAGCACTGGAGCAACCTGATGGTTTACAATGGCCATGTCCCAGTGATGGGCACCCAGGCACTGCTATCTTACACCAGCAACAATTTACCCGGGGGAAGGGGAAATTTCATCCTTTGACCTACAGAGAGCCAGCAGAGATTCCTGATGAGGACTACCCCTATATTCTCACCACAGGCAGGGTTATGTCTCAATGGCACACTGGGAGTATGACCAGGAGATCACCAGCACTGGAGAGTGAATTTCCTGAGTCTTTCATTGAACTTAACCCTGGGAATGCGGAAAAGATAGGGATAAAAGATGGGGGACAGGTTGAGGTGAGCTCAAGGAGAGGGAAGATACAAACCACAGCTTTTGTTACTGACAGGATTAAGCCAGGGGTTGTCTTCATGCCCTTCCACTTTGCTGAATCAGCAGCAAATCAGCTCACCAATCCAGCCCTTGACCCTGTGGCCAAGATCCCGGAGTTTAAGGTCTGCGCAGTGAGGATTAAAGCAAAGGAGAATAAAGCAGATCGTGAGTGATATGAAATCAAAACCATTGAAGAGTTTTGGAAATGGCTGGATAGTTCAGACAAAATTCTCCCAGGATGGGCGGCTTCTTGGAGTGGCAAAATCTACAGCGATTGAACTTCTTGACCTGGAAGGAAACAGTGTCAGAGAGTTGCCTTCCCCTGACGGTTATATTACATGTCTGGATTTTCATAAAAAAGAAAATACGATCATAGCAGGTTCAAGCAGTGGTTTTATTTTTATCTGGGATATTGACAATAAAACACCGGTAAAAAGACTTGAAGGCCATGAATGTGATATAAACGCTGTTTGTTTTGAACCAAAGGGAAGATGGTTTGCCTCTGCATCAGATGACAGAACTATTCGCATCTGGGATTACAGCACAGGTTCATGCAAGAAGATTCTAAAAGGTCATGAGAAGCCTGTGGAGGCCCTTGCCATAAGTCATGATGGAAAGATTCTTATCTCCGGATCAACAGATGGCTTTTTAAAGGTATGGGATATAACAAAAGGCGCCGCCTTAAAGACACTCACAGAACATTGTGGTTGTATAAGCTCGTTGAATTTGAGTAAGGACGATAATAAACTTGTCTCTTCTTCCTGGGATATGAGCTCAATTGTATGGAGTACTGAAACGTGGTCTCCCATCCATACACTAAAAGGACACTGGGATTGGGTATCAGGTGCAGCCTTTCTGCCAGATGAGGAGGTTATCGTCACCTCCTGTTTTGATGGTACCTTGCGATTCTGGTCTACAAGCACTGGAAGGGAAAAAATGAGGTTGCGACCGCATAGAAGTTTTATATTTACAATGAGCTGTCATCCAAAGAAAAACATCATAGTGACATGCAGTTGGGATCAGAGATTAAAGTTCATTGATGCTGATAAAAAGAAAGAAGTAAAAGTAATAGACAATTTTTCCCCTCCTCTGTGGTCTGCTGCAATTAGCCCGGAACAGAAAACCCTTGTATGTAGTGGTCGTGACAATTCAGTCAGGGTATATGATATTGAAAGTAGAAAAAGAAGAGCACTGCTCAAAGGCCATGCAAATGACGTAAATGCAGTGGCTTTCAGCCCTGACGGCAAACTATTTGTAACAGCCTCAGATGATTTCACCATAAGGCTGTGGGATGCAGAGAGCTATTCTGAAAATATTGTTTTTCAGGGCCATGAAGATTATATTAACGACCTTGTTTTTTCAAGTGATGGTAAATATCTAATTTCAGCTTCAGATGATAACAGCGTCAGAATATGGGAGATAGCAGAAGGTGAAGAGGTTAAATATCTCAATGTTCATAAGGGGTCTATGAATGCTCTTTCTTCCAGCCCACAGGGTCAGTTCATAGCCGCAGGCTCAGCAGACGGAACCATAAGGCTTATAGATTTAGAAATAATGCGGTTTGTCAAGGTGATTAATGGGCATACCGACAGTGTATGGTCATTGAGTTTTAGCCCTGATGGCAACTTTATATATTCAGCATCAAGGGATAAGACGCTTAGAAAATCTAATATATCAACAGGTGAATCAAGTCAGATAAGTATAAACTTCAATACCTTAGAAAACATATGGTCAATTGCAGTCCATCCGGAACACAGATTCATCGCTGCCGGCGTTGATAGGGGCGATATTATATTATTTAGTCCCGAAGGGCAGGAGGTTATATGTGTTCTTCCCGGTCATGCTGCTGCTGTTAATTCCCTTGTTTTCTCCCAGGATGGCAATATCCTCATATCTGCTTCTGATGATGGCATGTGCCTTTTTTGGGATACGAAGTCTTTCTCAAAAAACCGGTCTATAAAGAAGAGGGATTAAAGTGCTTCCAAAGGATATAAGTAGAAAAAAAGTAAAATACAGAAATAAGTTACCCAAAAATAATTTTGAGCTTTACAAATCCTGGTGTATTAAATGTGAACTTTGCTGCAAAGTATGTCCTGAGCAAATTCTTTACATGGGGGAAGAGGACTATCCGGAACTTCTAAAACCAGAAGAGTGTACGAAATGTTTTATATGTGCAAAAATATGCCCTGGATTTGCAATTACATTTATCGATGAGAAGAACAAACCCATGTATCAGACAGGAAAATATTTGGAAGGGAGATTTTAATGAACGGCTGGGTGGGTAAAATCCTTCGCGTTGACCTTTCCCAATTGAAATATACAATAGAAGAGCATGATAGTGAAAAGCTGGCTTCATACATTGGCGGACGCGGGCTTGGGGGGAAAATATTTTCTGATGAAGTATCTCCTGGTGTAGAGCCGTTAAGCACTGAGAATAAAATAGTTTTTATGACTGGTTCCTTGACAGGTTCGGGGGTGCTTTGTTCATCAGGGACATCCATTATTACAAAGTCACCACGTCATGGAGGTATGGCTATATCAAACCTGACAGGTTCTTTCGGTCTTGAACTGAAACAGGCTGGATTTGATGGTATAATTATAGAGGGAAAAGCCGGAGAGCCGGTAATTCTTGAGGTGAACGATGGTGAGGTTTCTTTTAAACCTGCAGAGTCGCTTTGGGGGAAAACTACATGGAGGACAGAAGAAAAGCTCAAGAAACAGGTTAAGAATTTATGGAAGGCAGATGAATACAGTATTCTATCTATTGGTCCAGCAGGAGAAAATCTATCCCCAATTGCCTCGATAATCCACAATAGGTTTCGAGAATGTGGACAGGGTGGAGCAGGTGCTGTAATGGGTTCAAAGAACCTAAAGGCCATCATGCTATGGGGCAACCAACCCATTGAGATTTTTGATCCGAAAGCACTACGCTATACCACTCAGACTGCTCTTGAAAAATACAAAACGCTGCCAGTTGTTCCAACATTGATGAGAAACCTCGGGACAGCATCGTTAGTCAGAATTGCAAATGAGCGTGGAGCACTACCCACAAATAACTTTTCAAAGGGATTTTTTGGAAAAGCAGAAAGTATTTATTCTGAAACCCTTGCTGAGAGTATCTGGCGAAAACCGAAAGCATGCCCAACCTGTCCCATAGCATGTATAAGGGTTGCAGAAGTGCCAGGCAAAAAACAGGAAATCATTGAAGGCCCAGAATATGAATCCCTGGTATTTTTAGGTTCAGCCCTTGGTATTTCAAAGATTGAAACAATAATAGATACTATGTGCTTATGTTTGAAGCAGGGTCTTGATATTATCGGGGCAGGTTCAGCAATTGCTACAGCCATGGAGATAAACGAAAAAGGGTCTACAATAGATGGGCTGGATTCAAAGGTCAGTTTTAGAAAAGGTGGGATTGTCAAAGTCCTGAAACAGATGGCCATTAGAAAGGATGGTGGAGCAATACTGAGTGAGGGCGGTGGAGCTGTTGCTGAAAAGACAGGGCATCCAGAGTTTTACATGGGAATCAGGAATATGGAAACCTTTATAGCAGATCCAAGGGGGCTTTCTGGTCTAGGACTTTTAGGAGCAACATCAAATAGTAGAGAAGAATCCCTTTCAGTATCTATCCTTGCAATGCTGGCATATAATATTACTGATGGGCTTAATATGGAAAGGCCGGAAAACCGTGCAATCTTTGCGAGGCGAATACAAGATACTATAGGAATGTCAGAATCCTTTGGATTATGTCCTATTATTCTTCCTGGCATTGAGCTTGAAGACATTAGTGCAATGGCCGCTTCCGTAACAGGAAACTCTTATGATGAGGAAAATCTTTTAAAGATTGGTGAGCGTATCTGGAATATGGAGAGATCTTATAATATAAGGTCAGGCTGGAATCCCAAGGATGATAAACTCCCAGTGCGTTTTACTGAAGAGCCAATGCCAGACGGCCCGAGAATGGGTATGGTGTGTAATCTCAGTGAAGACCTCCCACTCTATTATGAGATGAGAGGATGGGATAAAAATGGGACCCCCGGATCAGCAAAATTGAAGACTCTTGGAATAGAATATTTAACAGAAGGTTAATCTTTGGCCCATAAGAAATTAGTAACGATTATTGGAGAAGTAGTTTGAGGATTAAAATTGATTTAGATATGTGCATAGGCTGCCGAAGATGTGAGATAGCCTGTTCACTGAACCATTATGAAAAAAATTCAATAAATCCCAAAAAATCCAGGGTCAGGGCATGGATAAAAGGTGATGAGATGTATCCTGTTGTGGCAGATGAATTTAAACTGGAAGAATGCACTGTTGTAAAGGAACTGATGGAACATGAAAAGGAACCGGGAAAAAACAGTATCTTTAGATTCCCCTTTGATAAAAAAACCTGGTTTAAAGAGCCTGATACGGCAATTATTCTCAGATGTGACCTTTGTGGGGATCCTCCTGATCCTACTTGTGTTAAGTGGTGCCCATCTAATGCAATAACCTTGGTTGATGATGATGATAAGATAATACCGTGTACTCTGGAAAACATTTAAGAATTTTTTGGTAGAAACTCTATGAAAAAGTCTATAAAGGTTGATCCTGAAGAATGTATTGGATGCAGGCTTTGTGAGCTTGCCTGTGTATTGCATAGAGAAAAGGTCTATAATCCCAAAAATGCTAGAATAAAGGTGCATTTTGTTGGGATACCATATTTGCCAGTACCGGTGATTACAAGGATATGTGATCAGTGCGGAGGAAATCCCCAATGTGTTGCAATTTGTCCAACCGGCGCATTAACCTATGAAGAAGAAAATCCTCGTCCTGACCTCAAGACGATACCCGATCACGAAAGAATAGCAAATAGTTGGCTCGCTGGAGTTATGCCAAAAAGTGATGGAGTGGCTAGTGAGAGTGAAGGGAAGAACGAAAAGGCCAATGGTAAAAAATAATAAAAATATCTCAAGGAGAAATGACTTTGGAACGTTTCAGATACAAAGGTTATATTGGAAAGTTTTTACGGGTTAATCTTTCAAAGGGCACCTGGGAAGACTGGGCAATCACAAATGAGCTTGCTGAGAATTTCATAGGTGGTGCCGGCATGGCAGCACGGATTCTATACGATGAGCTCAGCCCTGGGATTGATGCATTTTCTGAGCAAAACAAACTGATAATAGGAACCGGGCCTCTGCAAGGTACCATGGTTCCTGCAAGTAGCAGAGTTGGAGGATATGCCAAATCCCCGCTTACCAATAATTTTTTTCACAGCTGTGCTGGCGGGCACTTTGCCCCTGAGCTTAAATATGCCTACTATGATGGAATAATATTTGAAGGAAAGTCGCCGGAACCTGTCTATCTTTTTATTGATGACGGCCGGATAGAACTTCGTGCAGCAAAACATCTATGGGGCGAGATGTCATTTAAAACACAGCAGCTCATACATGAAGAGCTTGGAACTGAGGAGATACAGGTTGCCTCGATAGGACCTGCAGCAGAGAAACTGGTAAGATTTGCAGGGATTTTTGTGGGTACAGCGAAAATGGGGCGGGGGGGTATTGGTGCGGTCATGGCTTCCAAAAACCTTAAGGCTGTTGCTGTGCGAGGATATGGGAGTATTGAAATTCCAGATTATGAAAAAACGCAAGCTTATATGAAGGAAATTTTTGAGACCTTTTATTCAAATCCCGCAATAACCCAGGCTTTGCCCACATATGGTACCACGGGGCTTGTTAAGGGAAACAATGACCTTGGGATTTTTGGTTACAAAAACTGGCAGGACGAATACAATCCTGATGCTGAAGGTCTTTCAGGGGATGTAATGAGGCAAAAGATTGTAAAGAGAAACAAATCATGTTTTGGGTGTCCAGCCCAGTGCAGAAAGTACAGTATTGTAG
Source organism: uncultured Desulfobacteraceae bacterium (assembly GCA_964436665.1). Lineage (GTDB taxonomy): Bacteria > Desulfobacterota > DSM-4660 > Desulfatiglandales > B25-G16 > CAYTDY01. Next base: position 1,131 of record CAYTDY010000025.1, on the reverse strand, counting down.
GCAAAGGTCATACATATGAAGGCTTGATCAATGAAGGCCCTGAATATGAAAACATATTTTCCCTTGGTTCAATGTGTGGACACAATGATATTGAGGTTGTGTGTGCGGCTGAAAGGGTTTGCAATGACCTTGGGATAGATGCAATAGAGACTGGAGTTGGGATTGCATTTGCTATGGAATGCTATGAAAATGGATTGATTACAGACAAGGATACAGAAGGTATGGAACTTAGGTTTGGTAGGGCAGATCTTATAGTGCCAATGGTTGAGAAGATAGGGATGAGAAAAGGATACCTTGGTGACCTACTGGCAGAGGGTGTAAAGCTGGCTTCAGAGAAGATAGGGCATGGAGCAGAAGACTTTGCAATGCAGAATAAGGGATTGACATTTGCCGGGCATTCAGCAAGAGGACTTCCTGGTTTTGCGCTTGGATATGCGACGGGTCCAAGGGGAGGCAGTCACCATGATGGACATCCACTCTGTGAGAGGATAGGTCTTGTAGAGCGTTTAACCATTAAAGGAAAAGGTGAATATACAGCCCGCATAAATCATTTTATGATATTTGCTGACTCCATGATAATTTGTCACCTTACAGAGCCAATCTGGGGACCTCTGGATGTAACTGATATAAGTGTACGTACTGTAAATGTGGTAACCGGGATGGATATGTCACTTGCAGATGGACAAAAAACTGCAGAGCGGATGTGGAACGTTATTAGAGCATTTTCAGTGCGAGAAGGATATAGAAGAGAACATGACAAGCTTCCCAGGAGGTTTATGGAAGAGCCGATTAAATCAGGCCCTTCAAAAGGTCAGGTTATAACCAGGGAGATGCTCGACAATATGCTTGATCAGTACTATGAGTTCAGAGGATGGGATAAGGAAACAGGAATTCCAACACGTGAGAGGCTCATTGAGCTTGGCCTTGAAGATGTGGCAGAGGACATGAAGAAATATAGATAGCTAAAATCTATTTAGATTTGAACAGTTTATGCCACGCAAGGCATATTAACTATTTTTATAAGCTAAGATCTTAAAATTTAAGTCAAATTTCTTAATCTACACAAAAACTAATACTCTATCCCTCTTCTGGCCTGAATCCCTTTGTGAAATGGGTGTTTGATCTCCTTCA
>CAYTDY010000024.1:0-15072 GCA_964436665.1 uncultured Desulfobacteraceae bacterium | reverse complement strand
TTTCCCTCAGCCATGGGATCATGCGGTTTGCCGAATGGAAAAAGGTGGGGGTTCGCAGCCCTGCATTGAGGATATACGGATAACGGTCAAGGAGTTCGGGTGTGGAAATAGGGCTTTCCGGGACTTCTCTATATTGAGGAAGGGGGTCGCGACCCCATTTTTCCAGGGTTGTGGAGTATAGCTCAACCTTGCCTGTGTGGGTAGAAAAACCCTTTTCTTGATACTTGCGATACTTCATATTTCCCTTAAGATAGCCCTGCTTCTTGAATTTATTCCAAGTCAGCCCTGATGGTTCGAGCAGATAGTCAAGGCCTTCCTCCACCGTGTCCCACCAATATTGCTCTTGCCCCATCTTCTTGCCCAGCTCTTGAAATATTTTGTGATCCTGCCAGCATTCTCCTATCTCGGCCGCCTTCTGCCTTGCCAACACATAGCCGTGGCGCTTCCAATTATCCGCAACATGGTTCTGTTCAAGCCAGGTGGCAGCAGGCAGAAAGATATCGGCCAGCTCTGCTGTTGGGGTGAGAAAGAAATCAATAACAGTGAGGAATTCAAGCTTTTTCAAGGCATCATATACCTCGCTGGCATTGGCCCTCGTCATTATAGGATTTGTGCCGCAAAGAAGCCCTGCCTTCAGGGGGTAGGGTTTTCCTGTTAGGATGGCATTCCATGCCACTTTGGGTGTAATAAGTGCCACCCTGGAGGCCAGTTTATACTGGTCTTGCCCTAACCGTTTTTCCCTCTGCTCAGGGGGAAGGTCCTTATGACGTGAAAATTCCGAGACTGTCCTCACGGGCGGTGGCACATAGAATACATTCCCTCCGGGAACATCAAGATTGCCTGTGACAGCCATGAGACCAGTAAGGAGACGGGTGCAGTCGGTACAGTTTATGTTCTGCTCCGTTGGTACTCCCCAGTTAATGCATCCGGGCTTTGTGGTGGCATACATCTTCGCCGCCTCTTTAATCATCTCCTTTTTTACCCAGGTAATCTCTTCCACTCTCTCAAGGGGATACTCCTTGACCCTTTCCACAAAGCCATCCCATCCGTGCACATATTTTTCTACAAACTCCGTATCATAAAGCCCCTCCTCAACGATCACATTAAGGAACCCAAAGGCCAAAGCAGCATCGGTCCCGGGACGAAGTTGCAGCCACAGGTCGGCCTTGTTTGCAAGGAAGCCCTTGCGAGGATCTATGACGATAAGCTTGCTTCCTTTCTTATAGGCCTTCCAGAAGACCTCACCTTTGTATTCATCTGGATTGGTCCATTGGAGGTTGCAGGCCCACATGACAATGCACTTGGGTCCACCTGCATAGTCACAGACTGGCAGATTTCCGCAAGTAATGAGGGTTGCCCCGACTCTTGATACATAACACATGTGGCCTGCGGTGAGTACATTGGGTGTGCCAAGGAGGTTTGCAAACCGATAGAGGTGGCTTTCGTAATCCCTCCCTGTCCCCTGACCAATGACGATGGACTCGGGACCATGCTTTTCAATGATCTCTTTGAACTTTTCGGCAATGGTGTCCAGGGCCTCATCCCATGAGATTCGTTCCCATTTTTTACCGCTTTTTTTCATAGGATAGAGAATCCTGTCAGGATGGTAGGCGAGTTGGGTGATGGAAAGTCCTTTGCTGCACAGGGTCCCATGGCTTATTGGTGATTCAGGGTCCCCTTCCACCTTTATCACCTTACCGTCTTTCACATGGGCGATCACGCCGCATCCCCCATGACAACTGCGGCAAGCGGTACGAATCTTTGTAACTTCACCCATTTTTGCCCCCTTTTCCTATCCATGCATTTACATCTAATATACTTGACCTTAAGACATAGGTCAAGTTGAGGATGGCTTAACCATAGATCTCTAAATCTTTTTCGGGCCAAAGAATACAAAAATATTAAAATAGATATTTCGAGATCACCAACATAGTGGTATTATGTTTTAATAGATCATTATTATAACTCTTGAAAGAAATTATATGTTGGGGATTTCTACATGCTGGTGGTTTAACAGGTTATATAGTGGAGAGGAGATAGCTGGTGATATCTTAGAGTTGGGCTTAAAAGGCGTTGAACTCGAATACCGGATTAGCAACGCTGTATTCCAGCAGATGAAATCCAGGTTAAAAAAGGTTTTGACAGTATTAAGTATACATAATTTTTTTCCCATACCGGAAGGTATCAAACCTGATAAAGGAGGTGGGGATCTGTTTTTGCTTTCATCTACCGACAGTAACGAGCGTTTAAAGGCAGTTAAGTTTTCTATCAAGTCTATTGAACATGCCCATGAGCTTGGAGCTAAGGCGGTTATTTTCCACCTTGGCAGGGTGGATATGACGCATCCAACACAAGATTTTTTTAGATTATACAGGAATGGAAGGATAGATAAAAAAGAAGGGATTATATTTATAGGTGAGCAAAAACTGATCAGGCAGGCAAGTAAAACGAAAAACATGGATGCAGTGCTGTTAAGTCTGGAGAAATTAAACAGGGTGGCAGAAAAGAGGGGAATATTCTTGGGTATTGAAAACAGGTACCATTTTCATGAGATCCCTGATTTAGGAGAAATAGGGCTTATCCTGGGAAAATTTAAAGGAGGGCAAATCCGTTACTGGCATGATGTAGGTCATTCAAAGGTCCAGGAAAATTTAGGCCTAAGCAGCCAGAGGGGTCTTCTTGAGGCATTCTCAGAAGAGATGATCGGGATACATCTCCATGATGTAAGAGGTCTTGATGATCACCTTGCTCCTGGCCAGGGGGAGATGAGCTTTAATGAGATAAAGTCTTTTATAAGACCATCAACTATTAAAATATTGGAGGTACACTCTAAGGTTAAAAGAGAGGAATTGCTGGAAGGAATAAAGTTTATTTCTGCTCTTTTTCCTGGGCCATTACCTTTTCCATAAGGCTAACGATTCCTCTAAGAGCCTTTTCTTTAGGGGCTAATTTGAGCAGGATATCCAGGAAGGCCTGGGCAGAGGGTGAAAGATTAAGTTCTCATTTTCCTTTAATATTCAAAGATTTTCCAGGCATATTCATAAACGGCTTTTCCTACGCCCATTATATAAATTTTCCGGCCCTTTTTCTTGAAAAGTTTCAAATTGCTGTGATCAAATATTAGAATTTCATTATCTGTTGATGCTTTGCCCTGATTTTATTTTCTCTATTGCATTATCTATTTTTTCAGTATATTTATTCCTTAGGGCTTTTCGGGTTGTTTCAACCATTTTTTAAACAATTTAAAGGGAGGGATAAAAATGGAAGAAGAAAAAGCAGCAAGATTTCCAGATCCGCACGAGTTTCAGGTTCCTTCGGAGCTTGAAGGATGGGAGGAGATGTATCCATCGCACTACCTGTTTTCAAAAGAAAGGGAAGATTGGGAAAAGAGGCAATTCTGGTTTCAGGACAAAATACATGCCCCAGAGCCCATGCCGCCCTTGGATCTGATCTTTCAAGAGGCATGGCAAATCTCTCTTTCACAATACACCACCAGGGTGTTTTGTATCCCGCCAGCCCAGGGTATTGCCCAGAGAATGGTCGGGCCATACATGTATATCTGTGCTATCGAGCCGCCGCCTGAGGAGGTAATAAGGGAGAAGGCAGCGCTATTTGAGAAGCGAGTGTTCCATGTATTTAAACATTATGATGAGTTATGGGAGAAATGGCTTAACAAATTCAAGGCCCTTGGAAAGGAAATGGAGGCGGTTGAGATACCTGAGGAACTACCAAAATTTGTCTCTGAAGACCAGGTTTTACCAGCACCCAAAGGGTTTTATGTATCCTATGACATTCTTGAGGCCTTTAACACACTAGTAAATCAGATGTTTAAGGGCTGGCAATACCACTTTGAGATGCTTAACTTAACCTATCTGGCCTATCTCATGTTTGGTGATGTAACCAGGAAGCTCTTTCCAGGGATTAGTGAGAGTTCTATTGGTAAGATGGTAGCCGGTGCCTATGTATCAATGTTTCGACCTGAGGAGGAGCTTTGCCGGCTATCCAGGTTAGCTAAATCCCTTAGGGGTGTAGGAGATATCATAAAGACTGAGATGTCTACCCAACAAAAAATAACAGAACTTGAAAAGATACCAGACGGGAAGCAATGGCTACAAGAGCTTGATAAGGCTAAGGATCCATGGTTCTATGTATCATGTGGGAGTGGATGGTTTTATTATGAAGGAAGCTGGATCAATAAGCTGGACATCCCCTTTAGCTATATGAAGAGTTATGTGGAAAGGCTGGATAAAGGAGAGACAATAGAGAGGTCTTTGGATGATATCAACAAGGAAAGAGACAAAATCGTTGCTAAATACCGTGAGTTGATAAAGACCGACGAAGACAGAAAGTCTTTTGAGGATGCCTACAATACGGTGAGAACAATATATAGGTATGCTGAGGATCACCTTTTCTGGGTTGAGCACTGGTTCCATACTATATGGTTCCAAAAAATAAGAGAGCTCGGGAAATTGTTGGTAGATAATGGAATGCTCAACAATGTTGATGATATATTTATGTTTAGCCGCTATGAAATCCCGGAGATGCTCACCGAGCTATCTACTGGTTGGGCCTTAGGAGTAGATATCCCACTGAGGGGTGAATTTTATAAGGCAAAGGCAGCCAAGAGAAAGAAGATACTCGATGCGGCCAAGAAGTGGAACCCAACACCGGCCTTGGGCATCCCGCCTGAAGAAGTAGCGGAACCATTCACGGTTATGCTATGGGGTGTGACCACCGACAAGGTTAAAGAATGGCTCAAAGGTGTTGCAGTGCCTAAAGGAAAGGAAGTGACTGAGATTAAAGGTTTTGCATCTTCAGCAGGTATTGTGGAAGGTCCAGCACACGTACTTAAACTCTTGGAGGACATTGTCACCTTAAAGCCAGGAGAGATAGTGGTCTGCCCGTCTACCAATCCGTCCTGGGCACCTGTGTTTACGAAGATCAAGGCTGCAGTTACTGATATCGGTGGGCTGACCAGCCATGCGGCTATCGTATCCAGGGAATATGGTCTGCCCTCGGTTACTGGCACCGGTATTGCCACGTCGGTTATCAAAACCGGGGATACTATCAGGGTTGATGGTGATACAGGCGTGGTCACTATTGTTAAACGAGCGGGTTAAACACTGTACCAGGTTTAGGAGCTAAAATACGTTTGGAATGGGAAAGGAAGAGGGGATAAGCCCAAAACCCATTCCAAACCTATTAACAATCATGGAGAGAGGGATGAATTATATCCTGAACTTTGAAAATGTGGATAAGGGCTCACTTCCATTAGTAGGAGGTAAAAATGCGAGCCTGGGAGAGATGATCAAGGCTGGCATTAGGGTCCCACCTGGATTTGCCGTTACAATCGAGAGCTATCTTGCTTTTATAAACAAGGCAGGCTTAAAGGATATAATTTTTAGGAAACTTTCTGATGTGAGTCCCGATGATATAAAATCACTTGATAACGTCGGCCAAGAGGTTCAGGCATTGATCAACGGGGCATCGATATCGGTTGGAATTCAGGAGGCCATAACAGGGGCTTACTCAAAGTTGAGTGAAAAATATGCTATAGAAGGCATCCCTGTTGCGGTGCGGTCCAGTGCTACGGCTGAGGATCTCCCCACAGCAAGCTTCGCCGGGCAGCAGGACACCTATCTCTGGGTTACAGGGGCAGATGCTGTCATTAAAAATGTCCAGAGGTGCTGGGCGAGCCTTTTCACCCCGCGTGCAATTAGCTACAGAATCAAGAATAATTTCCCCCACGAAAAGGTATTAATAAGTGTTGGTGTGCAGAAAATGATTGACTCAAGAACAGCGGGTGTCATGTTCACCCTTAATCCAACCAATGGTGACATATCAAAGGTAGTCATTGAGGGTAGCTGGGGCCTTGGGGAGACAGTGGTCTCCGGTTCTGTAAATCCTGATAAATTTGTCGTTGATAAGGTGGTAATGGAGATCAACGAAAGGACTATATCAACCAAGCATATCGAATGTATCTATGATCATGATAAGGGAGAAGTAATACATGCTGATGTAGAGCCAGATACACAGTGTAAATGCTGCCTGGATGACCAGGAAATAAAAGAGTTGGTGAGTATAGGCAAAACCATCGAGGATCACTACGGCTGTCCTCAGGACATAGAATGGGCCATCGATAAAGAACTTACCTTTCCGGAAAATATATTCATTGTGCAGAGTCGTCCAGAGACCGTATGGAGTCAGCGCAAGAAGGAACCTGTTATAGGAAGAAAAACCGGATATGAATTATTAATGGAAAGGGCCATGAAACGGATAAAGATTAGTTAATGTCAATTGTCTGTGGTCCGTAGCCCGTTGCCAAAACGGGGAAACTGTTTTTCATCAACTGACAATGGATAACCAACAACGGACACTTGAAACCTACAGGAGGTAAGGGATATTTATGAAAGATATCAGAGATTTTATCGCAACGTGTGAAGAAGAGGGAATTTTGCACAGGATCAAGGCACCGGTTGATGTTAATCTTGAACTCTCTCATACGGCCAAAATCAACGAAGAAGCTGGCGGACCGGTGCTCCTATTTGAGAATCTCAAGGGATATGATATTCCGGTCTTGATCAGCGCTTGTACGACGCCCAAAAAAATGGCCATAATTTTGGGTCAACCGAGCGATTATTCTATGTGTCAGTTATCCAGGGAATGGATGAAATTGACCACCAAGGAGCTTATCAAGCCAAGAGTGATCAATGCCCCGTCAGTAACGGAAAATACCATTGAGGGAAAGGATGTCAATGTCAACAAATTCCCTGCACCCTTCTTCTACCCTATGGACGGAGGACGCTATATAGGAACCGCTGCCTATTTAGTCACCAAAGATCCGGAAACCGGGTGGACAAACTTAGGCACATACCGGATGCAAATTTTAGATGATAATCACGTCGGGGTCCAGATCATAAAGGGTAAACATGGCGATATGATGATGAAACAGTACCAGGCCATGGGGAAAAAGATGCCTGCGGCTGCAGTAATCGGTTGTGATCCTATATTATTCTTGGTGTCAAGCACTCTGGTCTCGGCCCAGACAGATGAATATAATGTCGCCAGTGCATTAAGGGGTGAACCCGTAGAGATTTTTCAGAGTGATCTTACAGGCCTGAAACTTCCCGCCCATGCAGAGATCATCCTTGAAGGAGAGATTGACCCTGAAAACTTGCGACCAGAAGGCCCGCTCGGAGAATATACTGGTTATTACTCAGGCAGCAAGGGAAAGGACTGGCCTAAACCCTGTCTTGAAGTAAAAAGGATCATCCACCGGAATAACCCTATATTCTGGTCCACCACTGTGGGGAAACCCATAAATGATATACACATGGTTCAATCCCTCAATCGTACTGCTACTCTCTGGACCGATCTGGAGACCATGAGGGTTCCGGGAATTCAGTCGGTATACATCCCGGCGAATTCTGCCGGTAGGTTCTGGGCCATTGTCTCGGTCAAAACCATGTATCCTGGTCATGCCAATCATGTGGGAAATGCGGTCATATCCACAACGACTGGCCATTACGGTTTGAAGGGCGTCATCGTTGTTGATGCAGACATCCCGGCTGACGACTGGGATCGCGTGATGTGGGCTCTTTCCGTACGTTATAGTCCTTACCGTGATACAGAGATATTAAAGCGGGGCCGTGCTACACCGCTTGATCCCTCTCAGCACATCAAAGAAAGAGATATTGTATCGAGAATTATCATCGATGCAACTACCCCTTATGAATGGGATGAGAAGCCGGTCGAGATATTTATGGATAAAAAGATGACCCGGCAGGTATTGAGTCGATGGAAGGAGTTCGGGTTTGAGGATATAGGAGTCTTTCCCGCCAAAACGGAATATTAATCTAATCAACCTAAGCATATTTTTGATTAATACCTCTTTTTCGGTCCCCATGGTGAAATAGGGGATATGAGATGAAAACCCTTGAAGATTTCCGGGGCAGGAATTATAGAGCAAATGGTGACAGGGAGACCCTTCTTCACCATCCTTGGTTACGCATGATGCAAACAATAATTTGTTCTCCGTAGTAATATTGCCATTAGGTCAAGGTATAATGAAAAAGTCGGTTGCTATTGTTGGCACCCTGGATTCAAAGGGCGAGGAGCATCTATTCTTAAAAGAGGTTATTGAGTCAAAAGGGTATTCGACTATTACTATTGATGTTGGAACCACTGGTTTGTCTAATTTCCCACCTGATCTTTCTGTGTCCAAATTAACAAATATTAAGGAGATGGAAAGATCTCATATGGTTGAAGCCATTGTCGAAAAAGCCAGAGAGCTTATTCTTGACCTTTTTCATCAGGGAAAAATTGGGGCTATTATCTCGGCTGGTGGAGGGACAGGTACATTTATAGGAACATCTATTATGAAGATTCTACCATTAGGGGTTCCTAAAGTTATGGTTTCCACTGTAGCTTCCAGGGATATGTCTCAGACGATAGGCACCAAGGATATTACTATAATGCATAGCGTGGTAGATATGCTGGGGTTGAACTCCATATCAAGGATTATTTTGACAAGAGCGGCAGGGGCTGTTTGTGGAATGATGTCAGCCAATAATAACAGGGAAAAAGAATTGCCCCGTGTGGCATTATCCCTGTTTGGTTTTATTACCCAGGCGGCTGAAAATATAAAGTCTATCCTGGAAGAAAATAACTTTGAGGTGATACCCTTTCATGCAAATGGTACAGGCGGAATGGCCATGGACGAAATGATGGGGGAGTCCTTTTTTGACGGTGTTTTGGATCTGGCTACCCATGAGCTGGTTGACGCCATGTTTGGTGGTTACTGTGGAGGAATTGGTCCCCAGAGGTTGCAAACACCTGAAGGTGTAAATACACCCAGATTAGTGATACCTGGTGGACTTGACTCTGCTGTCCTTGAGTTTGATCATAAAAATATCCCGGAAAAATATAAAGATAGAAAGATATTCTTCTACGATTTTAGGTCCGCTATCAGGCTTACTGCAGATGAATCAAGATCATTGGCAAAGACAGTAGCCTATAAATTGAACCAGAACCATAATCCGACGAAGGTCTTGATCCCTTTGAAAGGCTGGTCTGAGGCGGACAGGGAAGGGGATGTATTATTTGAGCCGGAATCAGGCAAGGCCTTCTCCGAAACATTAGAGAAATTACTTAAATCAGAGGTTAAGGTTATAAAAGTTGATTATCATATTAACGACAAGGAGTTCGCTAGGAAAGCAGCTGATATGATGATCAGTATGATAAAAGATAAGTAACTACTCAGGTTCAAAGTTCAGGGGTTCACGGTTCAAGGTTATACTGATGAAAATTGAACGGTTTGAAGATATTGAGGCCTGGCAGATGGCACGTGAATTGACTCGAAAAGTGTACCATCTAACAAAAGATCCGGGATTTGCGAAGGACTACGGGCTGAAGAGACAGATACAAGATGCTGCCGGATCATCGATGCATAATATTGCCGAAGGTTTCGATTCCGAGACGAATGCGGAATTCATCCGGTTCTTGCGATACGCCAAGCGGTCTTGCACGGAAGTCCAGAGCGAACTCTATGTCGCCCTGGATGAAGAGTACATATCGCCCAATGAATTCAAAGATGTTTACGAACAGGCCAGACGAACACGTGCTGCCGTTCGTGGATTCATCAACTATCTCAAGAAATATGAAGAGCGCAAGCCAACCAACCGTGAACCCTGAACCGTGAACCAGACAACCTGAATAGTTACAAAGATAATAGATAACTTGGAAGGTATTTTTTTTTCAACAAGGATTGATTCTTGGAATTTAGAGTTAAGACAGACAAGGAGGCCTATAATATCGAGGCCTTTGTAAAAGAAGTCGGCCAGGATCTGTTGGTGGCCATGTGGGGCGGTGAAAGGCCCCATATTGGTGCGGTCGCTGTAGCTCAGCCAAGACCAAGTTTAAAGGATAATAAGTTAAGAAGTGCTACGGCCTCTGTTTTTTGCTATCCAGGCCATAAGGATGATATAGTTGCAAAAGAGGCGGCGGAAAAAATATCAGCAGCCCTAAATGCAAATGTTATTATAACGGCAGGTATACACTGGGATGATATTGACGAAGAAGGAATCAAAGCTGTGATAGAAAATAGCCGGCTGTTAGTTAAAATGATAATTGAGAGAGTTACCACTAAAGAAGGTAAAGGTTAATAAAGATTCAAAATTAACGACTCATAACGAATAACGAATAACAAATAACGAATAAAAGGATAGATGAGAGGGCATATGAAAAAAAGATTAATCATTGGTATTACAGGTGCCAGTGGTGTTATCTATGGTATCGAGATTTTAAAAGAATTAGCTAAAAAAAATATCGAGACACATCTTATAATTTCGAAGTCGGGTAAAGAAAATATTATTCTTGAAACGGAGTACTCCATTAGAGATGTAGAATCCATGGCCGATAGGATTTATAATAATGACGATCTAGCGGCCCCTCCAGCCAGCGGATCTTTTTTGACCAATGGTATGATCGTTGCCCCTTGCACCATAAAGACATTATCTGGCATAGCAAATTCCTATTCTGAGAATCTATTAGTAAGGGCAGCCGATGTTACATTAAAAGAGAGAAGAAAACTGGTTTTGTTGGTTCGGGAAACACCTCTCCACAAAGGACACCTTAAACTTATGAGTATGGCTGCTGATATGGGAGCACACATACTACCGCCAATACCCTCCTTTTATCACCACCCCAAGACCATTGAAGACATTATCCACCAAACTATCGGCAAGGTTTTTGATTATTTTGGAATTGAACACACTCTATTTAAGCGTTGGGGAGAGAGGAAATAACTTAGTTAACTTCACTCACGATTGGAAGATTGGAATGATGGGAATAATTGTTATCTGTTAATAGTTATTTGTTGTCCGAACAACTATTAACTAATAACGTATAACGCAAATAGCCTGCATAAATCAACTGCCAGCAAAAGGCTTGCGATATCAATAAGTTGTAGAAATTCTGAGATATATTAAGCAGGGAGGCATACAGATATGAAACCAGTGCGCTATGACCCAAAGGAGATAGAGAAAAATTTGAAAGAAGGGTACTGGGACAAAACTATTTTGCCTGATTACTGGGATAGAAACTCAAGACAATGGCCCGACAAAGAGGCCTTGATAGATTCATTAGGCAGTAAGCTAACATGGGAAGAGGCCAAGCAAAAGATAGATAGGATTGCTTTTGCCCTGATAAAAGACATAAAATTGAACAGGGATGATAGGTTGATGGTGCAGTTACCTAACTGCGTTGAGCAAGTCCTGGTGCGTCTTGCCTGCGAGAAGGCAGGGGTTTTGTCTATTCCTGAAATGACGACCTTCCGGCAGACTGAGCTAGCTGATATTGCCCGCCGGACAGAGGCAATGGGTATTGTCATTCCCAGGCAGTACAGGAAATTCGACCACTACCAGATGGCAAAGGAGCTCCAGGCCGATTTGCCAAACCTGAAACATGTTATTGTTGTTGGTGAAGATGTGCCTGAAGGCTGCATCGCTTTACAGGAGATAATGGAACATCCTTATGAGCAGGAATATGACCTTATTGAGCTTGTGGCCAGAAAACTGGATGCGGTAGAGGAGGTGGGATTTCTGATTACTACTACAGGTACTACTGGTCTTCCCAAGCTCATTGAACACCGGATTGCGGCTCGGGAGATATGGACGGCAAAGGCACATGTCAGAAATTGGCAACTTGGTCCTGATGATTGTGTTCTTGCTATTGCCCCGCTGGCTGGGGCAGCAGGAGGAACGCCGGCCTATGTTACTGCCCCAGTTGGCGGAGCCAAGATTGTTTTAGAGTATCAGTATCGGGGAGAAGAAACCCTTGAATTCATGGAGAAGGAAAGGGTTACGGTCATCGCCCTTGTCCCGACTCAGTTGGCAAGACTACTGGAGTTACCTGTGGATAAATATGACTTATCTTCCTTACGCATAATAAAGACTGCCGGGGGCTACCTGCCACCTCCTCTGGCTAAGGAAGCTGAAGTGCGGTTCGGCTGCCCAATACTCGGCACCTATGGTACACAGGATACAGGATCAATATCCGGGGTACCAATAGTTGCTTCTGAGGAGCAAAGATACACCACTGTTGGTAGATTGCACCCAGGAATTGAGATAAAGATATTGGACGATTCGGGAAAACCTGTGAAGCCTGGAGAGGTAGGCACTCTCTGGTTCAAAGGACCGGGCAACTCGATCGGTTATTATAAGGACCTTGAAAAGACCATGACCGAGGCATTTGATGAAGATGGTTTTGCCACTCCCGGCGATCTGGTCACCCTAATGGATGACGGCTATCTGAAAATAATGGGGAGGAAAAAAAATATCATCATCCGTGGTGGACAAAATATTTACCCCAGAGAGATTGAGGACTACCTCCTTTCAAACAAAAAGGTTACCAATGCCGCTGTTGTTCCTATGCCGGACCCTGAGATGGGCGAGCGGGCATGCGCCTTCGTCACTCTTAAAGAGGGAGAGCAATTTACCTTTGAGGAGATGGTTGAGTACCTTAAGAGTAAGAAAATTGCCACGTTCAAGCTTCCTGAAAGACTGGAGGTACTGGAAGCCCTTCCCCTTGTGGGTGAAAGTGGCAAAATAGACAACAAGGCCATGGTTAAAATGATAACTGATAAGCTCAAGGATGAAGGCAAGATAGATAAATAGGCTACTCTTCAAAGGATTTATAGTAATATGGAGATGGGCGAGGTGATACTCATACTGGTAATGGCTGAGGAGAAGTGGGAAGAGGCTGATTTCTTGCGACAACAGATAGAATTATGCGGTCATAAAGCCAGGATTTTAGATATGGGTTTGCTCGGGGAGGCTCGGGGAACCTGTGATATTACCCGCGAAGAAGTCATAATAGCAAGTGGGCAATCTCCTGAGGAGGTGGCATTTATATCTGATAGAGGGAGGCGAATGCCAGTCATGATGGATGGAGGCAGGCAGAAAGTGCAAGAACTCTATTCTCAGGGAGAACTATCCGGGATAATAAGCTTAGGTGGTACCACAGGGACTCAGATGGGAACAGCCATCATGAAGTCTCTTCCCTTTGGCCTGCCAAAGATTGCTATCTCAAGTACCGCATCAATTCCAGGATTTGCTTCAAGGTATATTGGTACTGCAGATATAACACTGATACACTCTGTAGTGGAGATTGCAGGGCTTAATAATATGATGAAGAATGTTTTGGCCAGGGCTGCTGGTGCTATCTGTGGCATGGTGGAAGGTTCGGCTAAGACCCCTGTGTCCCTATCAAAAAATGAAGATCACCCCATGATTGCCATGACACATTTTGGGCCGTGTGAGAATTGTGCGGTACACATTCGAAAGGAACTCGAGAAGAAGGGGTATCAGATTATTGGTTTTTCGGCTGCAGGAATAGGCGATAGGGCTATGGAGAAGATAATAGTGACACAAAATATATTTTCTGCTGTAATTGACCTTGCCCCGGGCGGGGTAGGTGAGGAGTTGCTTGGCTTTATGAGGGCAGCGGGTCCTACCAGACTTGAAGCGGCCGGTAAAATCGGAATACCACAGATTATTGCCCCAAGCGGGGTAAACTTTGGTTCTCCACTCAAACGCAAGTATAAGCCCGAGTATGACTCGCGAAAGAAATATGACTATGATTCTTCACGAACATTTTTGAGATTATCCGCCGGTGAGATGATCATGGTGGCAGATGAAATGGCTAATAAGCTTAATAAGGCAATAGGACCGGTCAAGATATTGATCCCTCTTGGCGGCTGGTCATCGGTGGATAAGAAGGAATCTGATTTCTATGATGAAGATCTGGACAGGGCATTTGTTGAGGAACTGAAGAAAAAATTAAAAGCCGATATCGATATAGAAATTATAGAGGTAGATGCAGACTTAGATACATCTGAATTTGCGCAGGAAGTGGTCAAGTCCCTCCAATCACTTCTCATCTAACATCCTATCCTTGACACAACAATAGAGCTTGCCTATACTCCCTCCATTTAATATCAAGAGAATTTTTCATTTTTAATTGAGGCAATGATGGACAAAAGGATCTGGATGCTTCTTCCGCTTAGCCTGTTGTTTTTCCTTTCCCAGTTTTACCGGGCTACATCAGCAGTGTTAGCATCTGAGCTTATGCATGACCTATCGCTGACAGCCGAGGATCTGGGATTGTTGAGCTCGGTTTTTTTCTATGCATTTGCCCTGATCCAGATCCCCATGGGAGCGACTATGGACCTTTTTGGGGCGAAGAGGTTGATCCTCTTCCTCTCTTCTTTGGGTATAATGGGTGCGGTAAGCTTTGCATTAGCAACTTCATTTCCTGTGGCTCTTATGGGAAGGGCATTGATGGGAGTAGGGATGGCATGTGTATTAATGGGTACATATAAAATCATCTCTATCTGGTTTCCAACTAATTCTTTTGCCACCATGTCTGGACTTATATTATCCATCGGGACTACGGGAGGTATAGTAGCTACCGCCCCTCTGGCAGTTGCAGTGAATTGGATAGGCTGGAGAAATACCTTTCTTTTGATAGCCCTTATTCACCTTTTTATCACCTTCTGGATCTATTTGGTGGTAAAGGATTATCCAGAAGAATACAAAAGAAGGAATACATCCTCAATGCAAAAAGGAGAATGGTTGAAGGAGTCGATGGATGGGATTTTGTTGGTTCTTCGGCTTCCGTCCTTTTGGCTTATTGCCTTAGCAGCTTTTGTTAGGTACGGTACCTATATCTCGATTGCTGGCCTTTGGGCAGGCCCATATCTGGAATACATCTATCAAATCTCTCTAATTGATAGGGGAAAGATATTGATGTTATTCCCGATAGGGTTCATTGTAGGTGGCCCTATCTTCGGTCTCCTTTCAGATCGGGTATTCAGAAATAGGAAGGCTGTAATACTCCTTGGAATGTCTTTTTACACTATTTTCATCCTACCTTTGGCAGGCTTTTTCCCTTTACCCTCTCTTATCCTTATAGTGGGAATCTTTTGTGGGATCGGTTTTTTAAATTCCTTTAGTATGGTAATGTATGCTAATATCAAAGAGTTACTCCCAGATTCCATTGCCGGGACTGCAA
>CAYTDY010000023.1:0-15087 GCA_964436665.1 uncultured Desulfobacteraceae bacterium | reverse complement strand
CCTGATTTGCTCGTTAACCCTTACGGCCAGTTTTTTGCTAATTGTTATCTCCTGTGAAGAAGTGACTAAAGCCCACCCTCTTTTTTAGGGTGACAAGAATTGTCAGGTTTTGCAAAGGTGTCACCTTGTATAGCTTTGAGGCATAAAGATCTGTAGTATACACACGCGCAGCGCTTATGCCTACATAGAAAAGAATAAAATACATAGTTATATTTATTTTTGCTCTACAGTATAAGGAGGTAAAGGTATTGGTGGCTTGTGCTCTACATCAGAAGGAATACTCATAACACGGCAAGGTTTTTTCCTTTCCTTCAGTTTTAAATAATCCAGTACTAAATCCCTTTTCATGAGCTGGATAGCTCGGGCTGGGTCCACTCCCTTGGGGCATACATTGGAGCACTCTCCAGCATAGTGGCAATTGAAGGCACCGTGTGAAGCCCCCACAACGCTTTTACGCCTCTCGTAGCCTCCATCGCGAGAATCTGTGTTATAGCGATATGCTTGAGCAAGTGCCATTGGCCCTAAATACTCCCGGTCAGTTGCCATTGTGGGACAGGCAGCCATACAACAACCGCACTTAATACAATATGAAAACTGAAGGTATTTTTCCAGCTCATGGGGAGTTTGGAAAAATTCCCCTGTAGGATTTTCCATCTCTTCTGCATCTTGCCCCTGGATGTAAGGCTGAATAGCAACGTGATCCTCCAACAGGCGAGTTAAATCCGGTACCAGATCTCTTATGACATCAAAGTTAGGTAACGGAGCCAATGTTAAGGCGCGGTCCGTTATATCCAGGATCTGTGTATTGCATGCTAACGTGGGCCTTCCACTTACGAGCATGGCACAAGAGCCACATACCCCCATCCGGCAAGAAAAGCGCCAGGAGAGAGTAGAATCCTGATTTTGCTTAATCTGGTGTAATCCATCCAGTATGGTCATCCCAGGCTCTACTTTAACAGTGTATTGTTCCCAATGAGGGCTTTCATCCCGCTCAGGATCAAAGCGACGAATATGAAAGATAATATCGCGTTTTTTCTGATTTTCTTTGCCCATCTTCCTATCCCTCCTAAACTGCTGCTTTCACGGTGTGTATCGCAAGGTTAGCATAAAGGCCAACACAAAAGAGAACAATACCGATAACCCACACAGCAATAGTAATGAAACGCTCGATATGTTTCTTTAACCCTAACTCAAACAGAATGGTACGCAGTCCATAGAATCCATGGTAAAGCGCTGCCCCTAAAAGGATAATGTAAATAGTAGTGAAAAAAGCAGAATGGCTACGGTAAATTACATTTTTCCAATCAAGGGCTGAACCTCCAGCAGGATTAAAGATTCCCAAGAGTCCATCCATGTGAATAATCATCATATGTAAAATGAGAAGGATAAAAACTACAATCCCTGCAATTATAAACCAGGTCCAATACCCCACTTCACTTTTCATATCTCTCATAACTGCCCCCTTAGTGCCCTAAAAACATAAGATCAAATCCCCCTGCTACGATAAGGAGGAATGCTAATACCAACATTATTGCCATTAACGGCCGCTGGGTATTCAGCGATGATTTGTATGGATAAACTGGCTCTTCTGCCCTTCCCACGGCCCAGCCGAGCTCAATTAGAATAAGACGAATACCGTTTATGGCATGGAAGGCAAAGCCTATAATAACGAACAACTCGCCAACCTTGAAAACAGGATGTTCCATGAGCTTCATCACAGGAGTCCAGATCGCTGGGCCAAAAATCCTAAGATTACCTTCAAATATATGAAGAATAAGGAAAATAAGCACACCAACTCCTGTAAGCCTGTGTATAATATATAAATAACGTTCTATGCCCCATCGGCCGCCCCCTAACCAGCCGATTATGCCCAAACGATTATCATATATCTTATTATTGTTTATCATCTTCTTCCTCCTTAATACTTCCGCTCAACCGGTTCCCATTTGGTAATAGTTACCGGTTTATAGTCAAGTTTTGGCCCATCCTTGCTGAAACTTGCCAAGGTGTGCTTGAGCCATTTCTCATCATCGCGCTTTGGAAAATCGGTCCGGGCATGCCCTCCTCGAGACTCCTCCCGGGCCAGGGCTGCTGTTACCATTGCCTCTGCCAGATCAAGAAGATTCTCTGTCTCAAAGGCATTTATCAGATTAGTATTATAGACATAATTTCTGTCCTTGATATAAATATCCTCAAATCTTGCCTTTAGGGCCTTGATCTTTTTTAGACCTTCACTTAAGCTTTCCCCATTACGATAGACTCCAGCATGTTGATCCATTGCCACCCGCAACTCACTCCGGATTTCATATGGATTCTCACCGCCTTTCCTTTGAAGAAAATCAACAAATACGCGGCCTAATTCAACATCAACTTGATCCATAGGCAGTTTGGGCAATGGTGGGTTGGAATTTAGATACTTAACAGCTTCTCCCCCAGTAATTCCTCCCCACACCAGACACTCAATTGTGGAATTTGTACCCAGGCGATTGGCACCATGCAGTGAGTTACAAGCAACCTCTCCGGCTACCCAAACTCCCCTCATCTTGGTTGCACCATTAATATCTCCCTCAACTCCACCCATGCTGTAATGGGCAACAGGGCGTACTGGTATGGGCTCCAAAATAGGATCGAGATTAATAAACTTCATGCATATTTCCCGGATTAATGGCAAGGCATGATTAATCTTATCCGCTCCTAAGTGAGTCAGATCCAAATGGATATAATCCAAGCCATTCGGTCCTTCGAAACCTCTCCCCTCTATGATTTCAGTCATCTCGGAGCGGGAAACAATATCACGCGGGGCCAATTCCATTTTTTGTGGGGCATATTTTTCCATGATACGCTTATCCTCGGAATTTATAAGATAACCTCCTTCACCACGGCATGCCTCAGTCATAAGGATACCGGAGGGGATAAGACCTGTAGGATGGAACTGGAGGAACTCTGGATCTTCCAGGTTCAATCCGGCCCGATAAGCTACTGCCTGGCCATCTCCGCTAACGGTTTGAGAATAAGTGGTGAAACCGTAAAGAGTCCCAAGGCCGCCAGTGGCAATAATCAGCGCCTTTCCTCGCAGGATGACAAACTTACCCCTGGGCATATCAATAGCTGTAAGCCCCTGAAACTCTCCATCTGAGGTAAGAATGGAGGTAACAAAAAATTCGTCATAACGTGAAAAATTCTTATACTGCATCAGGGTATCATAGAGGGTCTGAACCTCGAAAAAACCGGTTCTATCCGCAGCCATCGTGGCTCGAGGAAAACTATGGCCCCCGAATGGACGCTGCTTTATTCTGCCATCTTCATTCCGCGACCAGGGCATCCCCCAGTGGTCAAGAAGTAATATCTCTTTTGGAGCTAGTTCCACAAACCGGCCTACCACATCCTGATCTGACAGAAAGTCAGAACCCTTAACAGTATCCCAGGCATGAAGGTCAAGACTATCTCCTTCTTCCTTCCTGAGTACTGCCGCAGATCCTCCCTCAGCACAAACAGAATGGGGGCGCTGTATCTGTACCTTAGATATAAGACCTATGCTTACGGAGTCCTTAAGTTTTCGGGCAATTTCTACTGCTGCACGAAGCCCGGCCAACCCTGTGCCAAAAATCAAAACATCATGGGTTAAAACCTCCATTCTCTTAGCAACATATCCCAAACTTTCCATATCCCTGCCATCCTATTAAAATCTAAGTTATTCTTTGCTATACTTCCTTGCACCCTCTACATAAAGATCATTCCCTTTGGTGTCATTAATTACTACTACCGGAAAATTCTCTACCTCCAATTTCCGGATAGCCTCGGGCCCTAAATCTTCATAGGCAACAATCTCGGCTTTCTTGATACTCTTGGCAATAAGGGCACCTGCTCCCCCTGTAGCTCCAAGGTATACCGCCTTATATTTTTTCATGGCTTCGATAACCTCCGGAGCACGATTTCCCTTGCCGATCATTCCCTTCATCCCAAGTTCAATTAGCCTGGGAGCATAAGCATCCATACGGTAACTGGTAGTTGGACCTGCGGAACCGATAGGGTTCCCCGGCTTGGCCGGAGAAGGCCCCACATAGTAGATTATCTGGCCCTGAACATCTATGGGAAGTTCCTTTCCTTCATTTAAAAGATCAATCAATCTCTTATGAGCGGCATCCCTCCCAGTATAGATGATACCATTCAAAAAAACCTTATCTCCAATGTTTAGCTTCTCTACATCTTCAGTAGACAATGGAGTTGTTAATTCTATCTTATTTGACATGCTCTCCCTCCATCTAAATAATGGCTTCCTTATGTCTTGACGCATGACACTGAACATTGACCGCCAAAGGCAGACTGGCTATGTGACAAGGTTCGACCTCGAAAAATACATCGAGTGAGGTAGTATTTCCTCCATAACCCATTGGACCAATTCCCAATTTGTTAATTCTCTCCAGAACCTCTTCCTCTGCCTTGGCTATATCCGGATCAGGATTCCTGTCACCTATTTTTCGTAACAGTGCTTTTTTAGCCAAGAGCGCTGATCGTTCAAATGTTCCCCCAATTCCTACGCCAATTACCGTAGGTGGGCAGGGATTGGATCCGGATTCCTTTACTCGATTAACTACAAAATCCTTGACCCCATCAATCCCTACAGCGGGAGTAAGCATATTCACACGGCTCATATTCTCAGCCCCTCCCCCCTTAGGGACTGCCATAATCTTTATCTTTTCACCGGGGACAATTTCGAGGTGAATGATAGCCGGAGTATTATCCCCGGTGTTTTTCCTTGAAAAAGGATCGCAGGCCGATTTTCTTAAGTAGCCTTCCATATATCCTTGTCTTACCCCCTCATTGATAGCATCTTTAAAATTACCACCAATGATATGAACATCCTGTCCAAGTTCGACAAATAAGACTGCAAGTCCTGTATCCTGACAGATGGGGGAGTTTTCTTCTCGAGCAATCCGGGCGTTCTCCTTCAATTCTTTCATGACCTCCTTGGCCACCGGAGACTCATCCTTCTCTATTGCTGTATCAAAAGCGGCAAGAACATCTTCCCCTAAATTGCAGTTAGCATCTATAAAGAGATCCCTAACCACCTTTGTGATTTCATCAGTATGTATTTCTCTCATCGCTTTTCCCCTATCTTTTCCTGTTTTGGCCATTGAACAAACAGGAGCAATTACCATATTATCACTAATCTTGGTTGTTTTAAAAACCCAGATAACTTCTAATGTAAAGTGGGTCACATTGTCAAGGCAATTATTTGCATTATTTGCATGAAGAAACATTTTGGGGTAAAGGTCAGATATTCAGAATAGGGGGTCGATGTTAAGATATTTTATGGGCCCCCCAATTACTTAATTTCTGAATATTAGTTGACATTTACCTGAATATTCAATATTTATCCTAATTGATCATAATTTAAACATAAAAAGGTCTCTTGATTGATAATTATAATATATTAAAAAAGATTTCAGAGGAAGAGATCCAGCAGCAAGTAAAGAAGATTGCCCGAGACATCACTAATGAGTATCAGAATCGAGAGCCCGTTCTGATAGGTGTCTTAAATGGTGTATTTGTTTTTTTTGCTGACCTGATTAGAGAGATTCCCACACCATTGAAGATAGATTTTGTCAGGTTAGCCAGTTATGGCTCAAAAAATGTATCAAGTGGTGAAATCACATTAACAAAGGATATTGAGTTATCAATAAAAGGAAAACCTGTAATAATTATTGAGGATATTATTGATACAGGATTAACATTGTCCTATCTGGTTAGACATATTAAAGAAGGGGAACCGGAATCCGTTAAGGTCTGTGCTTTAATTAATAAGCTTGAGCGGAGGGAGAAAGAGATAGAGATAGATTACTGGGGCTTTGAGATTAAAAAAGGTTTTGTGGTGGGCTATGGCCTGGATTATAATGAAAAATTTCGATATCTGCCTTATATCCTTAGCTTAGAAATAAAGGATTAATTTAAGGAGAATAAACATGATAATTGAATGTGAGAAATGTCATACTAAATTTAACCTTGACGAAAATCTTCTGAAAGAAACCGGCTCAAAGGTTAGATGCTCCATTTGTAAAAATGTATTTACCGCCTTCCCGCCTGAAGCAGAGCCTGAGATTGAGGAGATCTCCGCTAAGAAGGCAGAAGAAACAGGGGTTATTCCACCAGGAGAGATCCCTAAAGAAGAGGATTTGCTCTCAGATTTTGATGAAACAATTGCCGAAGAGATTGAGGAAAAGGTTGCTGAGGAGGAGGAAGAGCCAGGTGAGGAAGAGGTAGAAGCAATTTCTTTTGAAGATATAGCTGGTTTAGAGGAAGAAGGCCCTGTAGAGGAGGTGGAAGAAGAAAAAGTAGATATCGAGGAGGCAATGGATAGGGCAGCAAAGGTTGAAGAAGAAATTATATCCAAAAAGGAACTGGAAAGGGAAGAAGAGGAAGAAGAGCCAGTCAAACCTCACCCCATTATTAAAAAAAGGCGAAGATCGAGATTATGGATAATAATTTTATTTGTAATTATTTTACTGGCTGGGGCTGTAGCTACCTTGTATGTGTTTAAACCAGATTTAATATCAGAATATATTCCTTTCTTTAAAAAACCCATATCTAAAGAGCAGGCCTTTGATATGGGCAACAAAAGACTATCTTTCAGAGATTTAAAGGGTTCTTTCGCTAATTCGGAGAAGGCAGGTAAGCTTTTTGTGGTTAAGGGTTTGGTAATAAATAATTACCCAGACAGAAGAAGTTTTATCAGGCTTAAATCCAATATTTTGGATTCCA
Source organism: uncultured Desulfobacteraceae bacterium (assembly GCA_964436665.1). Taxonomy (GTDB): domain Bacteria; phylum Desulfobacterota; class DSM-4660; order Desulfatiglandales; family B25-G16; genus CAYTDY01. The sequence continues at coordinate 8,328 of CAYTDY010000023.1, read as the reverse complement.
ATGGCAAGGTAGTTAAAAACAAGATTGCCTATGCTGGTAACCTGATAAGTGATAATGAACTATTATCCCTGTCCATTGAAGAGATAAATAATCGCCTAACTAATAAATTTGGCAAAGATAAGATGAATATAAATATTCTTCCCAACTCTTCTATTCCTTTTATTATTATTTTTAATAATTTACCTGAAGATATAAGCGAGTTTACTGTAGAGGCAATAAGTTCTTATCCTGCTAAGAAGTGAACCCTGTTAGAAATTTTATACAAGGCTATAAACATCGCTTAAACTTGTTGGTCCTTTCAGCCAGTCGTAAACCCTGTCAGGAAAAGTTACACTAAGCTATAAATGGCAAAGTTTTTCTCTGACAGGGTAAATAGCGAGGTTTTCTCTGACAGGGTAAACTATCCAAAAACCCTTATACCTAAATCCAACAGATTTTTGGACCCCCAAGTTCCTTCTCCAGAGGAGTCTATAGTTTTATAAATCATCAAAACGAAGGCATTAGGTAGATGCGTGCACAAAAAAAGCTCCTTTTTCCTATCATTATCATTTTCATAGTGCTTTTTTCAGGGAGCTTCGGCTATATGTTTATAGAGGGTTGGAATTTCTTAGATTCCATTTATATGACTATTATTACCCTTTCTACAGTTGGATATGGTGAGGTACACAATATAGGTCCTGGTGGTCGCATCTTTACCATCCTTCTGATACTTTTTGGCGTCTCTATTGTAGCATACATAGTTGGGTTGGTAGTCGAGACCTTAGTAGAGAGTGAGATCAGGTCAATTTTTGGGAGGAGAAAATTGGGCAAAAAAATAAAATCGCTTAAAAATCATTATATTATATGTGGTTATGGCAGGATTGGTAGAATTATCTGTAAAGAGCTTATGCGTAAATCAATTCCCTTTATAGTTATTGAAAAGGATGAGCAGGTAAGGCAGCAGTTAGAACAAGATGAACTTTTTTACCTTGATTTCGATGCAACGCAAGAGGAAGCCTTGATAGAGGCTGGAATAGAGAGGGCCAAGGGATTGGTAGCAGTTGTATCATCTGATCCAGAAAATGTCTATATTTCCCTTACTGCGCGCGGATTAAATCCTCGACTTTATATCCTATCAAGGGCAGAGGATGAAGGCACTGAGAGAAAGCTTCTGCAGGCAGGCGCAAATAAGGTGATTTTGCCTTATATGATCGGCGGGCGAAGAATGGCCCAAGCGATTATTAGGCCTACAGTTAGTGATTTTTTTGAGTCAGCCATCCATGACCACAGCTTTGAACTCAACATTGAAGAGATAATCGTAGAGGAGAACTCGCATCTGAATAATCTTACTTTGGTCGATTCTGGTATTAGGCAGGAAATGGACATTATAATTATTGGAATAAAACAGAAAGATGGTAACATGATATTTAATCCTTCCTCACAGACAAAGATTCAATCTGGTGATATCCTCATAGCCATGGGAAGGGAAAAGGATTTAGAGAGACTTCGAAAGGCACTTATTCCATCCATTTGATAAGTGCCTAACTCGGATAAGCCCGCCCTCCTGCCAGGCCTGACGTTATTGCGAGCACTCAAGCGATGTATGCGTGCGGAGTGAGGCGGACGGGCATACACCAAAAAGGTTTTAAAAAAATACTGACAATTTAGGTATTTGAAAATAATCGATCATTTCTTTTTGTTTCAGTGCAATTTTTCAAAGATCTAAATTATTACTAAAAATCAATTTCCGAGTTGCGCATTCAATATTTAAATCGAAAATCTAAAATCTAAAATTCAAAAGGGAGGCGGGATGCTTGATCTAAAATTTGTCCGGACTAACCTGGATCTGATAAATGATATGCTTAAAGATAGGGATTATGATCTTGATCTTTCCAGATTGAAATCTCTGGATGAGAAGAGACGATCTATCCTGACCAGCCTTGAAGAGCTCAGGCATAGGCGTAATAAGGTTTCTGACCAGATAGCAGCTATGAAAAAGGGAGGAGAGGATGCATCATCCCTTATCTCTGAGATGAAGACAGTCTCCAAAGAGATAAAAGAGATTGAGGCTGAACTACCTGAGATAGTGGATCAGTTGAATAAGCTATTGATGTTTATCCCCAATATTCCACATGAATCAGTGGTTGTTGGTAAGGATGCTGATGATAATCCCCTTATTAGGAAGTGGGGAGAGATTAGGGACTTTGATTTTAACCCTCTTCCCCATTGGGAGATTGGAGAGAAGCTTAATATCCTTGACTTTTCCCGGGCAGCCAAGATTGCCAGGAGCAGATTTTCTCTTCAGAGTGGTTTAGGTGCCAAATTAGAAAGGGCACTGATCAACTTTATGCTTGATATTCATACTAATCATCATGGTTATATCGAGACCCTTCCCCCATTTCTTGTTAACTCCGTTAGTATGACTGGAACAGGTCAATTACCCAAATTTAGAGAAGATCTGTTCAAGGTGGATGGCTGGGACCTATTTCTAATTCCTACGGCAGAGGTGCCGGTTACCAATATCCACAGGGATGAAATCCTATCCTTTGATGAGCTTCCCATAAGGTATGTCTCCTATACCCCATGTTTCCGTTCAGAGGCAGGCTCTTATGGTAAAGACACAAGGGGGCTGGTTAGGCAACACCAATTTAATAAAGTTGAACTGGTTAAATTCTGCTGTCCTGAAAATTCAGACCAGGAATTGGAGACCTTAACTGCCGATGCAGAGGTTATTTTACAGCGCCTGGAGCTTCCCTACAGGGTAGTTTCATTGTGTACAGGTGATCTGGGCTTTTCTGCTGCTAAGACCTATGATATTGAGGTTTGGCTTCCCGGACAGCAGCTGTTTAGAGAGATATCATCTTGCAGTAACTTTACAGACTTCCAGGCCAGAAGGGCAAATATTCGCTTTAAAAGAAAAGAAGGAAAGGGTACAGAACTTGTCCATACCCTTAACGGCTCAGGTCTGGCAGTTGGAAGAACTCTTGTGGCAATCCTGGAGAATTATCAGCAGCCTGACGGAAGCGTAGTTATTCCAGAGGCCTTAAGACCATACCTGAATGGAGTGTCCATTATTAAAAGGGAGAGTGCCTAAAGTTTAAAGTGAACTAAACTTCAAATTGATTAAATGTGTTAAATCCGAAACTCGAAATCCGAAATACAAATTCTCAAATGTTCAAAACAATGCAAAAAGGATTTAAATTCAGTCCGCGGTTAAGTATTCGTATTTTCAAATATTTTGGTCATTTGTATTTTGAAAATTTGGTCATTGTTTCGAGTTTCGATATTCTGATTTCGAATTTTTGACTCGTCGAGCCAAGTTCGGGGATGGGCTGTGCCCACACCATTGAGAAATTTATTTTTCCTTCATTCCCAAACAGGAGAACCCACAATGGATGCACTGGAGGGAGTATATAAAAAAATTGACAGCTTCAGGCCTGAGATCATCGAGATGCAGAGGGAGCTTACCTCACGGCCTGCCTTGAGTCCAGAAAATGGTGGGAGTGGAGAGCATGAAAAGGCTGAATATCTTAAAGAACAGCTTTTGCTCCTTAAGCCGGATAGTTTCTATGAAATTCATGCCCCTGATGAAAGGGCAGCCAATGGATACAGGCCCAATTTGGTGTCTGCCTGGAAAGGAAGTAGGGAAGGAAGAGCTGTCTGGGTGCTTAGTCATCTGGATATCGTTCCGCCGGGGGATCTTTGTTTATGGACCAGTGATCCATACAAGATGAGAGTAAAGGGGGATAAGATTATTGGCCGGGGTGTTGAGGATAACCAGCATGGCATAGTCAGTTCCTATTTTGCTGTGAAAGGAATTTTGGATTTAAAACAGGCATTTCCCAGACAGATTGGCCTTGTTTTAGTTGCCGATGAAGAAATAGGCAGTAAATATGGGCTTAAATACCTTTTAAAGAAAAGAAAGGATCTATTTAAAGAGGATGACTTGATAATTGTTCCTGACGGTGGCAACGAGGAAGGGACAATGATCGAGATTGCAGAAAAGTCAATGCTCTGGCTAAAATTTACCATTACTGGTGCACAGTGTCATGCCAGTACACCGGAAAAGGGAAAGAATAGTCTATTTGGTGTAGCAAAGTTGATTTTGGAGTTAGATAAACTTAAAAATAAATTTGACTTAAAGAATCCTATCTTTAAACCACAGGAATCAACCTTTGAGCCTACCAAGATAGAGGCAAATGTCCCTAATGTAAATACCATTCCAGGAAGAGATGTCTTTTATATGGACTGCCGAATTCTACCAGATTATAAGGTAGATGAGATTATAGAAGAGGTTAGTGCTATAAGCGAGAGATTGTCCAAGGAACTTAATCTCAAAATAGAGGTTAAGACAGTCCACAGGCAGGATGGAGCACCTCCAACATCAGCAGATTCCTCAGTGGTTATCACCCTTGCAAGGGCTATAAAGAGAGTGACTGGATTGACAGCAAGGCCTATGGGCATTGGAGGTGGCACAGTAGCAGCATTTTTCAGAGATGCGGGACTTTCGGCTGCAGTCTGGTCCACCATTTCCCCCACAGCTCACCAGCCAGATGAATACTGCTTGATCAAAAATATCATTACAGATGCCAAGATCATGGCCACAGTTTTCTTATCAGGATAGTTGGATAGATTTTGGCAAAAAAAGCCCTGGAAACTTTTTGTAGTTCCAGGGCTTTTAATTTAATCATAAAATTAAAGTACTGGCAAAATCAAAAAGGCCACTGATGTAATTACAAAGAAGACAGCAAACACCAGGAGAAGCCAACCCATAATCTCCCTAAACTCAAGTTTTGCAACAGCAAGCATAGCAATCGCCCAGAAGGGTTGAATCATATCAGTCATCATATCTCCCCAGGCATAGGCTATAACCACCTTATTAGCAGCTACTCCTAACTCTTTGGCAGCCGGCAGCAGATAAGGTGCAGTGACCGCCCACTCTGAACCACCTGAAGGAATAAGGTAGTTTAAAAGGCCAGCATACCAGTATGCAACAAGCAAAAAGGTACTGCCACTACACACAGCTACAAAGGCACTAGTAAAAGCGGTTGCCAGGGCAGTATATTTAAACAGACCAAAGATGCCGGCGTAAAAAGGAAACTGGATTACAATCCCCCAGACCGCTCTCCCTGCCTCTTCAGTTGCCTTGAGAAAGCTCCAGGGCCTCCAGTGAAATATGACACCAAGCATCAGAAAGAAGAGATTGATATTATTCAAATTTATAGCTTTGGCAAATCCGATCTCACCAATTGTTTTACCAAGCCACCAAAAACCGGCTATGGCCATAATGATATTCCATCCCGGCCACCAGTTTAACCATGCTGATGGGCTGAGCTTGCCGGTCGGCCTCTCTGGAGATTCATATATCTTTAATTGATTCATCAATTCAGGCTTGACTTTATAGGTCTTTTCCTCTGAGGGATGCATCAGGGACATCAGGACGGTAACAACAACGATTATGATTATTAGCAAAATGATATTGAATGGGGTGAAGATGGTCTGAGATGTTGAAATAGTATCTGTCAGGTAGCCGCTCTTTATCAGAAAGTTTCCAGGTGTGTTTACCAGAAGCGGTGCTGATGCGGATAAACCAGCATGCCAGGTACAGCCGAGTCCAAGGTAGGCCCCTGCAACAAGCAGCCTGTAGTCTACCTTAGGATTATTTTTGACCATAAATAAGGCCAGCATGGCACTTCCAATCAGGCTCAGGCCCCAGTTAAACCAGGCTATAATCATGGAAAATAGGGCCATAACCATAATGGCCTGCCATGGCTTTTCCGTGTTAGGGAGACTAGAGAGGCCATTTAGCAACCTTTTTAAAGGCGGGGAACATGCTAAGATGTAGCCGGTCATCATAATCAGGCACATCTGCATGCCAAATTTGAGTAAGATCCAAAATCCCTTGCCCCAGGCGTGAACAGCCTTTGCTGGCCCCACATCTCCCCATATAAATGCAAAGATAAAGGTTATAACCGTAAGGATCCACACAATAACCAGGGCATCGGGAACCCACTTTTCAGTCCAATTGGTTAACCCTCCGCCCCAGTCCTTTAAAAACTCAAGGCTTGATCTTTCGCTTTTTTCGGCCATGGTAATACCCTCCTATTTTATATTATTACCTGATTATGCCTATCCTTAAATTCCTATTAAATTTTTTATCACCTCCTTTTTCAGGACTTGAGATAGTATAAGATATTTAAAAGAAAAATAAAACATATTTACTGCTCTTAATTTTTTATCAAGGCCAAAAAGATAGTAAAAATTATTATATATTAGTTATCATAATTTGCCAATCTTAATATCATGTTTCACTTTTCCTTTTGATTTCTTTACAGATAGAATATAAAAAAGAACATATTCTAAATCACAGAGGTTTTGATGAAAAATTCTATAAAAATTGCCCTGGCCCAGATATCTCCTTCCTCTGGTGGAATTAGCCATAATTTAGACAAGGCCAAAGAGTTTATGAGGAAGGCATACATAGAGGGAGCTAATCTTGTAGTCTTCCCTGAGATGTACCTATCGGGTTATGCGGTGATAGGAAATTATAGCATGAAAGATTTTCAAACCATAGCTATAAAGATTGATGATTCTCCAATAATTGAGTTAATTCAATTATGCTCAAAATTAGATGTACATTTGGTTATTGGACTTCCTTTGAGGGATTTTAAATCAAATAACGTAATTTATAATGTGGCTATATTTTTGGGTCCCAATGGAGTAATAGGGGTTCACAAGAAAATAACCTTGCCCAATGGTAATTATCGAGGGGAGAGATTTTACGAGGCAAAATATTTTAAACCTGGTGATCATCTTTCTGTATTTAACACCTCCATGGGTATTTTCGGTATCTTTATTTGCTATGAACTTTTTATGCCAGAGATTCCAAGACGACTGGCAATTCAGGGGGCTCAATTTCTTGTTTGTCTGGCTGCCGGGCCTCAATCACAAAAGAAGGGCTTTGATATGTTTCTTCCAGTCAGGGCAATAGAAAACAGCGCTTATCTAATCTTTTGTAACCTGCCACAAGAGGGAGATATGAGCTTTTTTGGTAGTTCAAGAATTATTATGCCAAATGGACGGACAGTATATGAGGCAAAGATGGGAGAAGAAGACTGGATAACAGGTGAACTGGATCAAAAGGAGGTAGAAAGGGCGAGATTACATTATCCAAATCTTAAAGATAGGAAAGTATTGGAAATGCTTACCTTTGAATAATGATTAAATATGATAATGTTAATATTGGGTTACTATGGGAAATGTCACTGGTCATTAGCCATTGGTTAAATCTATAATCATTACTGACATTACCAGTGACAAATGATTCCGAGTTCCGCCCCGTCCCGATGGGATCGGGATCATTTTGGGAGAATTCGGAAACTATTGACTAATGACGTTCACTCTAATCTAAGGTATGGAGTTTGGCTATGGTAGAGATAACGTGCCCACAATGTAATTATACAAAAAACGTTCCCCTTGAAAAGATACCTTCAGGGATAAGATGGGTAAGGTGCCCAAAGTGCGGAAATAGGTTTGAATATATGAGGAGGGAAGAAGATGTAAAAGCTGAAAGAAGACATGCAACAGCATGGGAAAGACGTTTAGGGCTTGGGCTATGGAAAGGCATAAAGCAAACAATTAAATCTGTACTCTTTTCCCCCAAAAACATGTTTTCCGCTATGCCTGTCAAGGGTGGGTGGCGAGAGCCCTTGGCATTCGGACTACTGGTAGGCTCTATCAGCAGCATGTTTGCCTTTTTCTGGGAATTTTTGATTGCTAACAGTGGACTTCTCAAGCCTTTGGTGGGTGACTCCACATCATTGAGCTCACCTATTATATTTCTAATCTTTATCTTCCTTTCACCATTATTAGTAAGCATTAGTATTTTTATCTCGAGCCTTATCATCCATCTTCTGCTCCTTCTGGTGAGAGCTGGGAACAATAGATTTGAGGCTACCTTTAGGGTTGTGGCCTATTCTCAGGCGACCAGGGTATGGTGTATAATACCATTTATAGGGAGCCCAATAGGATGGGTCTGGAGAAGCATTGTTCAGATTATCGGGCTTAAAGAGGCCCATGAGACAACTTATTTGAGAATAATTGTTGCCTTCTCTATCCCAATAGTGTTGCTACTGCTTATAGTGGTTGGTGCAGTTTTCTTTATTATCAGTCATATAATGGCTTGAAGTAATGGATCTATCCTTTTATTTTTATAAAGGCCCTAAACCTTCCTATCATCCGACTGTGCCAATGTTAAGGGCGTACTGGAGGATTAAGTAAATAAGATAAATACTTAAAAGCCAGGCTCCCTGCATTTTCTTAAAATGACCGTCCTTGTTCCTGAATATA
>CAYTDY010000022.1:0-15307 GCA_964436665.1 uncultured Desulfobacteraceae bacterium | reverse complement strand
GTCATGTTGATTGATTCTCATGCGCACCTGGATATGGAAGAGTTTGATTCAGATAGGGATCAGGTAATTGATAGGGCCTTATCTGCTGATGTGAGGCATATAATAACAATAGGTATAGATATTAAGAGTTCAATTAGGGCAATTACATTAACTAAAAGCTATTCCTCTGTTTTTGCCTCTGTAGGTGTTCATCCTCACAATGCTGATAATATTGATCAAAACGATCTCCGACAAATACCCTTGATGGCAAGTAAAGGAAAAGTTGTTGCCATAGGGGAGATAGGGCTTGATTTTTATCGCAACCGCTCATCAAGACAAAAACAAATAGAATTATTTAAACAACAGCTTGACATTGCAATCTCCCTTAATCTTCCTGTCGCAATACATGACAGGGAGGCCCACGAAGATATACTGAAAATACTATCCTCTTTCAATAGAAATGAATCAAAAGGAGTAATTCACTGTTTTTCTGGAGATTACAATCTGGCCAAAATATTTATTGATATTGGTTATTATATTTCCATTCCAGGTACTGTGACATTCAAAAACGCAATACAAATACATGAGGTCGCCGTTAGGGTTCCCTTAAATAGGATACTTCTGGAAACAGATGCCCCTTTTCTTGCCCCTGCACCATATAGGGGCAAAAGAAATGAGCCATGCTTTGTTTCGCATACAGCACAAAAAGTAGCAGAACTAAGGGGAATCTCTTTTGAGGAAGTAGCCAGGCAGACAAGCAAAAATACATGTCAATTATTTAACATTCCTTTCTTTGAATGATGAGCTATTATCCAGTTGACAAAAACAATCCTCTTATACTCGCCTCTATCTCACCGAGACGAAAAGCTATTCTTGAACAGATCGGCATTCCCTTTGAGATAGTTGGGAGCATGGTTGAGGAAACCCTTTATGAAGGGCTGCAACCGGAAGACATTGTCTGTCAGATGGCAATACTTAAGGCTAAATCAGTGCAGTATGTCAAAAAAAATCGCTGGATACTTGGTGCTGATACAATAGTTGTGATGAACAAGAAGGTATTCGGCAAACCTAAAGATTCTCTTGATTGCCATGACATGCTTCTTCGTTTAAGGGGAAAAAACCACAGGGTAATCACCGGATTCTGTATTTTTAATCCGGGAGGCAAAAAAGTACATCACGAGGCAGTTATAACAAAGGTAAAAATAAAGGAAATAAGTGAAAGTGAGATTGAGGCCTATATCAAAACAGGTGAACCTTTTGGTAAGGCAGGTGGTTATGCCATCCAAGGGATTGGCTCCTTTATGATCGAATATATCAATGGCTCTTACACTAATGTAGTTGGATTACCTGTCTGTGAGGTTGTAGGTGCTCTTGTTAAATGCGGTGGTCTTAAAGGATTCCCTCTCAATTCCCCCTCTGCCTTACTATTTCAGAGAGGATAATCCCTGCCGCTACAGATACATTGAGGGAATCGAGATTCCCAAATCTTGGTATACTAACCAGATGATGACAATGATCCCTGACAACCCTACTTAATCCTTTACCTTCACTGCCTAATACCAGAACCAGATCCCTATTCCAGTCAAACTCATAAATATTTGTTTTACTTTCCCCTGCAGCCCCTACTATCCAGAGTCCTTTATCTGCCAATTGTTCAAGAGTTCTTGCTACATTAACAACCCTTGCTACGGGGAGATAGGCAGATCCACCCGCTGATCTTTTATGAACAGTATCGGTCATTGAAGCAGACCTGTCCTTCGGCAAAATAAGACCCTGAACTCCAAAAAATTCAGCGGTTCTGATCAGAGACCCAAGATTCCCGATGTCAGTAATGTGATCAGCAACAAGGAGAAGCCCCCTTTTTTTACTATCAAGGGAAATCTTCACCAGATCCTCTAAATGGAAGTAGTTATAATTGCTTAAAATAGCTATTACACCTTGGTGGGAAAAATCAGGGGATATTTTATCCAAATAGAGTCTATCTTTGAATCTAACTGGTATCCTTTTCTCTCTGGCTATATCCATAATTTCCCTCAGCCGTTCAATCTTCCTCCCCCTGGCAATTAAAAGTTCAACTATACCTTTATCTTCCCTAAGGTTTTCCTTAACTGCATTTATGCCAGGTACAACATGGTGCATTTTTAGTGCCTAAAGTTAACCCAAAAACCTAAATATGAAATATCTTTCGAATGAGTGGAAAACGTCTCTTTTTATCTGCCCTCTGGGCAATAATAATTGATTTTATTTCTCTTACTGCTTGATTTAGATCATCATTAATAATAATGAAATCGTAATTTTGACATTTTTGGATTTCCTCTACTGCCTTTTTCATGCGTAGGCCTATATTTATTTTGTCATCCTTTGATCTTCTTTTCAGTCTTTTCTCAAGAATCTCCATTGATGGGGGAAGAATAAATATAGATAGGGATTCAGGAAATTGTTTTTTTACCTCCTCAGCCCCCTGGATATCAAGATCCATCAAGAGGTCTCTGTCTGAGGATAGCTCCTTTTCTACACTCGAAATAGAAGTACCATATAACTGATCATAAACAAGGGCCCATTCAACAAATTCATAGGCTTCAATCATTTTTTTAAACTCGGCTCTATCAACAAAGTAATAGTCTAATCCATTAACCTCCCCTTCTCTCTGCTTTCGTGTGGTATGAGAAATAGAATAACCAACCCCCAAAATATTCTTTCTTACAATATTTTTTATTATTGTTGTTTTTCCGGTACCTGATGGGGCAGTTATTACAAAAATTTGTCCTTTTTCTTCCATATTTTATTATTATTAATCTTTTATTTTGTTTGGGATCAAGCTTATATCAAATCTTCCCCTCTTATGGTTCCATCTGGAGCAAATCTCTGGGCTATTGTCTCAGATTGGACAGCAGATAGAATCACATGATTGCTATCAGTTATAATCACTGATCTTGTTCTTCTACCTTGTGTTGCATCAATTAGTCTATTATCATCCCTTGCCTCTTCACGAAGTCGTCTGACTGGTGCCGAAGACGGCGAGATAATTGCTATAACCCTTCTTGCTACAAGAAAATTTCCAAAGCCTATATTAAGTAAACTTGGATCCATAAACCTTTTCCTCCATATTTAATATATTAAAAAAGTTACTCCACATTTTGAGTCTGCTCCCTCAACTTTTCCAATTCAGCCTTAATTTCCACTGCAATTTGTGAAATTGAGGAATCTGCAGCCTTAGATCCAATCGTATTAACTTCTCTATTTATCTCCTGCAATAAAAAATCCAGTCTACGTCCAATTACATCGTCATTATTCATGTAATTTCTAAACTGTTTTAAGTGACTTTCAATGCGAATAAGTTCTTCGGTAATATCAGACCTCTCTGCCATAAAAGCTACTTCTTGAATCAAGCGTTCTTCACTTATTTCAATAGTCTTGACCAGTTTATGAATCTTTTGTCTTAAGTTATCTCTATAGCCTTTAACTGTCTTTTTAGCCCTATTTTTTATCTTATCAATAAATCTTCCAATCCTTTTTAATCGATCTAAAAAATCCTTCTCCAGGGCCTTACCTTCATTAATTCTCATAGTGTCCAATGAGATCGAGGCTTTATCTATAACATCCTTTAAAGCAGGCCACACTTTTTCAGGATCAACACTATCTTGCTTTACAATAATAGTATCTTTAAGCTGAGCGAAAAAGGACAGATCAATAGGCTGCTTAGATCCAAGTTCCTTGTTTAGCTCATTGAAAATAGCAATATAAGCCTTTATCAATGGCCTGTTTAGTTCCAGCTTTAAACCTTTATTGCCATTATCCTTTATCTGGACAGATATATCAATCCTACCCCTTTTTAACCTGGAAGAAATTATAGACCTGATCTTATCTTCAAAGTTTTGAAGGATCTGGGGGAGCCTTAGAATAATTTCCCGATAACGATGATTTCCAGACCTTATTTCTACAATAAATTCTTGATCTCCCTTTAAAGACTCTGCCCTTCCATATGCAGTCATACTTTTAAGCATAATTATTTCTTCCTTCTATTTAATCTGTGAACGATCCACGAGTTTCTCCCTTTCCCCTTCTCTTAAATGATGCAAATAACCATTCCTTGCCTTATTAAAATAACCAATAACCTTCTCATTGGCATAATCAGGATATGTCCATGCCAGAGGTTTAAAGGTCCCAGCATGAAAGACAAGGGTGAGGTCTGCATATATTCCCTTTGTTAAATAAATCCTATGGGTATAATTTTTACCAGTAGCAAGAACTAACCTTTCCAAAGATATATATCCTGGATCAATGTTAATCCTCCTTCGTTTATTAACAAGATGCTCATTCTCAATTGTATTGGTCATCAATTTTATATCTACAATAGAATCTGGGTAGATAAGCTTAGAAAAAGATATGAATCGCCTGTAGAGAGGCCATCCTGTTTCTTTTTCATAGTATCTTGTACGATTAAAAACAAGTTTTTCACTTACCCAGTCAACAGAATCAAAATAAGTCTCCATATATTTAATAACCCTCTCTATCAAATCTTCTTCTGAAGAAAAGAGGCTACTTATCAACTTCACCATTTTTACTTCCTTAGGAATGCTCATCGTTCGCTGTTTGTTTCTCGTTGCTTTTTTATGCTTACTGCCTGCTTCCTACTTCTTACGGTTAAAGGTGGGAGGAAATTAATTCTTTAAGATTATTTATCTTTACAGCTGATGTTCCTACCTCACCAACCACTATACCTGCTGCCACATTAGAAAGATAGGCCGCAGATTTTATATCAAACCCTGCAGCTAAACTAAGCGCAATAGTAGCAATAACTGTGTCTCCTGCACCAGTCACGTCATATACCTTTTTCGCCATTGACTTTATATGTGTTGTCCTACCATCTTTCTCGAAGAGGGTCATACCATCCTCCCCTCTTGTTATTAACAAGGTCTGGCATTTTTGACGATGCAATAATTTTTCCCCGACTATCCCAAGACTCTCCTCATCCACTATCTCCATATCTGCAACCTCTCCTGCCTGATGATGGTTAGGTGTTATAATAGTTACATCTTTATATAGTGAAAAATTTTTGACATTAGGATCCACGGCTAAAGGGATTTTACTATCTGACATTGCCATTTTAACTCCTTCCATAATTTCACGAGTTACCACTCCTTTTCCATAATCAGAGATTATAATGCCTGAAAGATCTTCCTTTTTATCATTAATAAAATCAAGGATGCGATTAATACTACCTGGTTTCAAAGGAATCTTCTTCTCCCGGTCGTACCTAACAACCTGTTGGGCATGGGCTATAATTCTTGTTTTAACGGTTGTAGGCCTATCATACTCAACAATAATCCCACTATCATCAACATCTAATTCGTTTAATTTTGAAGTTATCTCTCTTCCTGTGGAATCATCCCCTACAATCCCGCACAATAAGGCAGTTCCACTTAATGATACGATATTATTGACAACATTAGCCGCACCACCTAACATAGTAGTTTCATGCTCAACCTCAACTACTGGTACAGGTGCTTCCGGGGAAATCCTGGAAACCTTCCCCCATATGAATTGATCTAACATAATATCACCAACAACAAGTAGCCTTGTTTTTCTAAAATTATCAATCCCCTTATTTAAGTATTCCCTATCAAAATCTTTCATGCTTACTTTCCACCCCACCCTCTTATATTTGAGCTTTGAACTTAGAGCTAAATTCCCATATTAACAACGCCATACCCATAACATGTGTCCCAATTGGCGAATCTTAAATCCATGGGTAGTCAAATAGCTTCCTAAAGACTCAATACTTTGATTCATACCAGGTCCTTGATGGACCTCAATAGCCATCTGAACAATCTTTTTCAAGTACTCTGATGGACAATTGTAAAGAATAGAGTATTCTGATCCTTCGCAATCCATTTTTAATAGATCACACCGCTCCAAATGATGTTTGTCAAATATCTCCGGGAGGGTTACACAGGGTACCCTTATTGTTTTATCATTCTCAGTAAATTCCCCAAAAATTGTTGCGGATGTTGTGAAACTATCGCAGGGATCAAAGCTTAACGAAATCTCACCTGGTTGACCGGAAACTGCCTTTGGAAAACACAAGATGGCGTAACCCTTATTTAATTCTCGATTCCTCTGCAATTGTCTGAAATTGCCCCCAATAGGTTCAAAGGATATTATCTTTGCCTTTAGAAAACGTGAAGCAGCAAATAATGTAAAAAAACCAGCATTTGCACCAATGTCAATAATTATTGGACTGTCCGGAATATTTAAGCCTAACCCTTTTACATAACATTCTTCCATGAAGATCTCCTTAAACTCATGAAGAAGCCTTCTGGGAACCTCAATAAGAATGTTATTTCGTGTTTTAAATAATAAGGGGTCAACACTAGTTAAGGAGAATTTGACGGCGAAATATAGTGACCAGTTAGAAACATACCGAAAGAGATGGAAATATCTTCTCATCAGGAGCTCTCCATCCTCTAATTATTTGAATCACTTAGAAATTCCTTTTGCCCCAAAGTATATGGGAAGCCCTTTTATGGGTCAAGAGGAATATCCAGACCCTATTATCCTCAACTTATTTATCATCTGAGGAAAACGGACTAGATGCAATTGCAATGCTGTGGCCTGAAAAAAAGCCTGCTATAAATCGGCTAAAAAATGATATCCTAAAGGTCTTATCAATCTTATCCTTGACATATTCGGAAAGATAGTCCTTGTACTTTACAGGCCAAAAACCAAATTTAACCAATATTTTTTTCAATGTTTCAGGTGTAAAGTGATAGAGATGAAAGGGGACAGACCATCCTTGCCAGCTATGCCAGGTCTTCATGGCATCTGTACCGAGATAATTGGGTACCTCAACTACCAGAATACCATCTTTCCGCAACCACTCACTTGCCTTTTTAAGGTATCTCTTTGGATCGAAGGTATGTTCAAGGAAATGCCACATAGTAATAACATCAAATGAGTTGGCATCAAAAGAGACGTCATCGAT
Source organism: uncultured Desulfobacteraceae bacterium (assembly GCA_964436665.1). Lineage (GTDB taxonomy): Bacteria > Desulfobacterota > DSM-4660 > Desulfatiglandales > B25-G16 > CAYTDY01. Next base: position 8,343 of record CAYTDY010000022.1, on the reverse strand, counting down.
ATCACCTAAAGAAACTGGTAGTTTCAATTCTTCAGATGCATACCCATGAGCCCATTCCGAAACTTCGAGGCCTTGGACATTGTATCCGAAAAGGCGGCATGCATAGAGGAAATATCCATGACCACAGCCGATATCGAGAACCCTTCCATTTCTCTTTAATCTCTTAAAAAAATTGATTCTGTGGCCCTCAGACTTTATGCGCTGTTCAAAGTTTTGAGATCCGATCTTAAGGCCATCATCATAATGTCCAGAGAAATATTGCCTATTATAAAGTTTTTTTATCTCATCAGGTGAGGGCCTTGGGTCAAGAATGCCCAGACCACATCCTAGGCATTTCAAAATCCTCCAGTTACCAATCTCTATAAGGAGTTCCCGCTTACAATTTCCGCAAAGGATACAATCCCTGGGTGCATTTTCCATGATTGTTTCACCCAATACCATATCCTTATTCTGAGATAAAAGGAAAAAATATGCCTTGTATATCATAAGAGCATAGAATATAACCTCCAATTTTAATTGACTGCCTATTAACTCTCCCATATACTTTTATCTTGTTACTTATTTTAAACCAACACTGGACAAAACTTCAGGCACTTAAATTATGACTATATCCATCTGTATTATTTGTTTTAATGAAGAAAAAAACATTAGAAGGTGCCTTAAAAGCTCATCATGGGCAGATGAAATAATTGTTATTGACTCCATTAGTCAGGATAGAACATTGGAAATTGCCAGGGAATATACAGATAAGGTATATCAGAGGGCATGGTCTGGATATATTGACCAAAAAAACTTTGCCCTCTCAAAGGCAGGAAATGACTGGATATTGAGTATTGATGCTGACGAAGAGATAAGCCAGGACCTTAAAGAGGAAATTAGAAAAGAGATTGAAAAAAAAGACGCAAAGGATGGTTATAGAATACCACGCCTTTCTTTCTACCAGGGAAGATGGATTAAACACAGTGGCTTCTATCCTGACAGACAGCTTAGGCTTTTCAGACGTGAGGGAGGCAAATGGACAGGAGGGCGAGTACATGAAAGGGTCGAGATAAAAGGGAACATTGGAGATCTTAAAAAAGACCTTTTGCACTATCCTTATAAAGGCGTTATATCCGGGCAACTTCAAACGGTGAACAGTTTTTCCAGCCTAATGGCAGAAGACATGTATGAGAGAGGAAAACGCTATCACCCTTTGTTACTTTTACTTCGTCCTTTGTTTAAATTTATTGAGGTGTATTTGCTTAAACTAGGCTTTTTGGATGGCTTAGCTGGGTTAATCATTGCGGTTACATCTGCGTATGCTATGTTTGTTAGATATGTCAAGCTTCGAGAACTCTGGAATCGTTTTGGAAACCAAACCACCGTGTGACCTTTCAATCATTATCGTTAACTACAATACAGCTGACATGCTTGTCAGGTGTCTGCATTCGATTTGCTCTCAGTCAGGCAATAATCCTGAGGTGATTGTAGTTGATAATGCATCGCAAGATAACAGTGTAAGGTTGACAAATGCTACCTTTCCATGGGTGAAAGTGATAGCAAATAAACGGAATCTTGGATTTGCCAAGGCAAATAACCAGGCCCTGAAGATTTCAAAAGGTAAATATATCTATTTTCTCAATCCAGACACTGAACTCAAAGATGGTACATTTGATGCAATAATAGAGTTCATGGAGTCCAACCCCGAAGTAGGGCTTGCAGGAACGAGGATCGTGAACCCTGATGGATCATCTCAATCTTCGGTTGAAAAGCGCTATCCTGGACAGAGATATTCTAAAAACAAACTATCCGGATTAAAAGGGGATATTGCATGGGTTTTGGGAGCAAGCATGATTTCCAGACGATCTATCCTAAAGGATCTAGAGGGCTTTGATGAAATATTTTTTGTCTATGGAGAAGATCTTGATATTTGTCTCTCTATAAGGAAATTAGGCTGGATCATCGGCTACATCCCTAATGCAGTGGTCGTCCACTGGGGCGGAGCAAGCGAGCAGGATACACTACCAGTTGAGGTGTGGAAAAAGAAATTGGATGCCGAATTTCTCTTTTATGAAAAGCACTATTCAAAGAAGGCAATAAAGGCGATAAGGCAGGCCAACATTATCCATGCACTTTGGAGAATAATCACACTTAATCTAACTCTCCCATTTTACATAAAAAAAGAGACTTCTCTTAAAAAACTAGACAGATACCGACTGATCCTGACTACCTTTAGGGGGAAAAAAGTTTAATATGAAGATAGCGGTCGTAATTCCTAAATATGGATTGGTAGGAGGGGCTGAAGGCTTTGCCTATGAACTTACTGAACGGTTAGCCGAGCGTGAGGGTCTTGAGATTCATTTATTTGCCAATCAATGGCGATCAGGAAATACATCCATTACATTTCATAAGATTCCTATTATTCCCTTCCCTCGCTTTATGAGACCGATTAGCTTCGCATATTTTTCAAATAAACGGACTTGCTTTAAGGATTATGATCTTGTCCATAGTCACGACCGGATCTTTCGAATGGATATTTTTACCATGCATGGTATTCCCCATAAAACATGGATCAAAGAGGTTAGAGGCAAGCTGTTGAGCCTTTTTGACAGATCTATGGTCTGGGTTGAGGAAAATGCCATAATGGGATCACACATTCCAATGATCCTGCCTGTTTCAAGCTTGGTCAAGGACGAACTGCTTAAACTTTATAATATTCCAGAATCCAAAATTCGTGTGATTCATCCCGGAGTATCGCCTGAGCGGTTTTCTGTCTTAGACCAGGAAACCTGCAGACATGAAATTCGTCAACGCCATGGTTTGTCTTCAAGTGACGTTGTTGTTTTATTCGTAGGCATGAACTTCGAAATCAAACGTTTGGAACTGGTTTTAAAGGGCATTGCGAACTTGGTTGCAAAAGGAAATAGAGGTTCCAATTTGAAGCTGCTGGTAGTGGGAAAAGGAGAAAAAAAGCGTTACCTGGCTATGGCCCGTGAACTGGGAATTGTTAATCGGGTTATTTTCGCAGGCGTGACTCAGGAGGTGGAAAAGTATTATCTGGCAAGCGACATTTTTGCAATGCCCTCACGGTTTGACACATTTGGATTAGCAGTTCTGGAAGCTATGATGGCAAGATTACCGGTTATCATAGCCCAAATGGTAGGTGCTAAAGATCTGATAGATTCTGGGGTTCAGGGCTTTGTTCTTCCCGACGATCCTTCTCCGAGCGATTTATCCGAAAAACTTGCATTTCTCATGGAAAAAGAAAAGCGTCTGAAAATGGGTGAAAGCGCTCAAGAGGTTGCACTGCAATATACATGGGACAGAACTGTGGATCAGGTGGAAGAACTCTATCAACTCCTGGCCCGGGGGGAAAACGATTAATAGAAGAGGGTATTTTTTGGGAAAGAAAACATTCCCCTCATTTAACAGTTCGCGGTTTTGCAATGCAGGCAAACTGCAAATATTTCATACTGGAACAAAATCTATCATCTCATAACGTGGATCTTTGAAATAATTCCTCGGCCTGCTTGATAAATTTAATCTTTTATCATTTTTTAAAATCATAATGTAATAAAGAATAATTCCTATTGAACTATAGACCTTATCTTTAGTATTTTCTTATCAACTGCTGATATTACCTCCTTCACACTCAATTCATCAAGACACCGGCTCACTTCACTATTATCACAACCCTTTTGCCTACATGGTACACATGGGAGATCTTTATAAACGACTGTATGCTGCTTCCCTCTCGGTGCCCAGGAAGCAGGAGAAGACGGGCCGAAAATACTTATTGTCGGTGTACCGACCGCTCCTGCGATATGCATTCCGGCGCTGTCAACCCCGATAAACAATCCGCATGCATCCAAAACAGCCCCCAACATTGCAATCGATGTCTTTCCAGCAAAATTGTAAACATGCTTGCCACACATTTTTTTTAATGTCACAGCCCGCTCTCTTTCGTCGGGAGAACCCGTTATAATTATGGGAAGTTTATATTCTGATCCGATCCAGTTCATTAACTGAACATACTTATCCATTCCCCACTCTTTATATTTCCACAGGGAAAAAGGGTGTATGGCAATGACAGGCCGGTCCGGGGGAACCTTTTCATTTCTGAAAAGTGCAGCGGCTTTCCGTCGTTTCTCAGGGGAAACCTCAAGCAGAGGATTCATATGTGTTTTTATATTGAGAGTGTGCAGGAGGCTGGAGTAGTATTGGGCCACATATTGGCCGGGCGTATATCCGAGCAGTATTAAATGCGTAAAAACTCTGTTTCGCCATAGCTCTCCATTGTCGGCATAAAAACCTATTCTTCGATTCGCACCGGAAAGAAAAGAGAGAATAGCTCCCCTGGTCCCAGTTCTCATGTCAATCGTCATGTCAAATTTATATTTTCGCAAGCATAAGAAAAAATCCTTTTGATATGCGATTTTCCGAGAAAATCGCCTTTTCTCTTTATTAATGGAAATAACACCCGAGACCCAGGAACAGTCCTCTATCAATTCTTTTGCTTTCTCTCTTACCGCAACGATTATGTTGGCTTGCGGAAAATGCTGTCGCAACGCCTTTATAGCAGGGGTTGTGAGGACTACATCCCCTATATCCCCTAACTGTATCAATAGTATCTTCTTTATACCATCCAGCGAAAAATTTTTACCTTTAATCAACATTGGCTTTCACTTTATAATCATTCACTCCAAATAGGGATTGGGGGTGTTTCCGAAAGGCGATATCTAAAAAAAAGATTCCACTCTGGCTCGCATTGGCCAAAATTTCAGGGTTTAATCCTCGATGGCCTTAGGAATCTGTAAGGTGGCTGTTGAACCCTGAAATTTTGACCATCTCTCTTTGGCCTATAGATATCGGCTTGAGGAAATTACCCCAAGCCCGTTAAAATATAATTGGTGGACGATTACTTTATTTTTACATTTTCCTCCTTGCATCCCATTAGATGCCAGATAATTAATTGGACATAAATAATAAATTTCTTTTTTATCGAATCCTTAAAACCTATGGTAAACAATAGACCTATAAAAGAGAGAAGGGTGTTGGTGAATAGCCTTAGTAAAACAATCGAATAAAACAAAGGGTAGGAGTTGGGATGCCATTTTTTAAAAAAGATATACCTCGATCTATAAAACATAACCCTTGAATTTATACTATCTCCTATTGTCTTTCCCTGAGCATGGAATATCTTCGCCGTTGGTACAAAATATATAGCCCAGCCGCCAAGCTTCATCCTGTAAGCCCAGTCAGTCTCTTCAAAAAAAAAGAAATACCTTTCATCAAAGAATCCTATATCATTCATAGCCTCTTTTCGAACCATTAAACAGGCACCAATACATGAATCCACCTTTAAAGGGGATAGGTATTCCCTTCTTTTGCTTGGAAATTTTTTAGGCAATAAAATCCTTAAAATGGTCTCATTACAAAAAAGAGTTAGTAAAGAAGGAAAATTGGCAATAGAATTTTGTTTTGAACCATCCCTATTCAGCAATTGTCCACATGCCATACCTGCCTTATGATTCGCTTCCATGAAATCGTAAAACTCTTTTACGGCTCCATCAGTTAATACAATATCAGTGTTAAGTAACAGAGCATAATGCCCTTTCATCTGTCTGAAGGCTTGGTTATTTGCAGCAGCAAAACCTAAGTTCGTAGTATTTTTAATTATATTGATAACTGGATATCTTTCTTTTATGGCCTCTATTGTTCCATCAGTAGAATTATTATCCACAACCCATACCTCAAAAGATATCTCCTTGACTGTTTCAAATATGGAAGCCAAACAATCAAGTAACAGTTCTTTTGTATTATAGCTAACAACAATGATAGAGATTTCCAACTAATCCTCTTCTATTTTCTTTGCCTCATCTATAAGCATAATTGGTATATCATCCTTGATTTCATATAAGAGCTTACACTTATCACATATAAGCCCCTCCCCTGCTTTATTTAGGTAGATATCCCCTTTACACTTTGGACACACTAAAATGTCTAATAATTCCTTGCTAATACCCATATTTGTATCCTCCTTTATAAATTAGTACCCAGTATGAAGTATGTAGTACACAGCAACAAATGGCATATACTCATTGCTGGTTAATTCCTGCTTCCTACTGCCTACTCCTTACTCTCTCTATTCTCTCAATTTCCAATCTCTAAATTCGTAATTGCTATGTTGATGTCAGAGCCTCTTTGACAGCCTCAAAAACCATATCCACTGTGATCTTTTTCATGCATGACATATCATAACATCTCTTTTTAAAGCATGGGCTGCATCCAATGCCAGCTCTGATGATCCGGTGTTTTGTCCCATAAGGGCCAGTTTTTAAAGGAGAGGTAGGACCAAAAAGGGCTACTATTACAGGGGAACCCATAGCTGCTGCTACATGCATGGGACCAGTATCAGTGGAGATAACAATTGCGCACTTCTTATAAAGGTATGCCAGTTTTTTTAGGTTAGTCTGTCCAGCTAAATTCAGGGCCTTTGTTTTCATCCCCGATAGAATATTGTCTATTGCTATTCTGTCACTTTCGCCTCCAGTGAAAATAACCTCTGCCCCCAACTTTTCTTTCATTTTATCTGCTAAGAAGGCAAACCGATCTAACTCCCAGAGCTTACTCTCCCATTTGGCCATTGGATTAACCGCCACAAAGGTATTGTTTTTACCAATTTCCCCTAAAAGATTGTTCACATATCTTTTATCTGTATCATAAATGGGAATCTGACCATTCCAGACAGGGCTTGTTGCTTCCAGATATCTGGCAATGCATAAATATCGGTCAAGTGCATGTATATCTGGATAAGGAATGGCAACTTTCTCCCGAACAAAAATTGCACTACCCTCCCTTCCTCCATTTAGTGCAATCTTCCTTTTTCCCCTGGCAAGGAAGGTTAATACTCCACTTTTAAAAAGCCCTTGGAGGTCAACTACAATATCGTACTTTTTTTCCCTAAGCTCTTTGAGGAAACCACCTATCTCTTTTCCAACTTTAAAATACTCACCCTTCTTGCTAAATCTCTTCAGCCAACTCTTCCGAGGAAAAATTAGCAACTGATCTATGATAGGATGACCCTCCACTATGCCGGATGCATCCTCCTCAACCACCCAGTCAATCCCAGAAAAAGGAAATCTATCCCTTAAGACTTCCAGAAAAGGCAGACTATGAACAACATCACCAATCGCACTTAATTTTATTATTAAGATATGTGGTTTCTTATTCTCCAAGGTTTTTATCCTGTTTCAAGATCCATCTTACAGCACTTAATAGATCTTTTGCTACATAAGCAGACTTTATCTTCTTATTAGGCACAATGTATTCTAACTCTCCCGTGCCATAACCGGTTAAAACTAGAATCCCGGGTAGGTTTGCATTATGTGCAAATTCTATATCAAGCCAGCGGTCACCAATTATGTATGACCTTTCCATATCTATATCTAATTCAGATCTGGCTTTCTCTATAAGCCCTATATTCGGTTTTCTCGAACTACATTCCTTACTATATTCAGGCACCAACCCATCTGGATGGTGCGGACAGAAATAAATCCCATCCACATATGCATTATCATTGGCTAATTCCCTCTTCATTAATTCATGGGTCGCTTTTACCAGTTCAATAGGGAAGTAGCCTCTTGCCACACCTGACTGATTAGAAGTTACCACCACAATGTAATTGTTCTGGTTTAAAAGGGATATAGCCTTTCCTACACCAGGCAAGAGACTAAAGTGACTTATATGATTTATATAACCACGTTGCTCATTGATAGTTCCATCTCTATCTAAAAATACCGCCGGTCTCATCCCTCAATTTTCAATTTTAAATTTTAAATTCTTTTTTCAGGCCTTCCATCTTCTCCCAGACCTCATCTGGATCAATGGATAACATGCACCTATGATCAAACGGACAGACCTCTTTTAAACATGGGCTGCAATCCATATTGTGCCTCACTATCCTTGAATTTTTACTGGTCGGACTGGTCACAACATGATCAGTAGGACCAAAAACAGCCACCAAAGGGATATTAAATGCAGCAGCAATATGCATTAACCCACTGTCATTAGTTACAAAAAGGTTACATCTCTTGATCAATGCCATAGCCTGGCCTAATGTAGTTTGTCCACAGAGATTGACTGGATCGGTATCCATGCAATTAGATACCTTAGTTGCTATCTCTTTCTCGGAAAGAGAGCCAAATAGTAATACCTTCGCATCCCACCTCCTGGCAGCCCAATCACCAATAACAGCAAACTTATCCTCTGGCCATCTCTTTGCTGATCCATATACAGCACCAGGATTGAGTCCTAAAACGAAAAAATTATCCCCTATACCTATAGAAGATAACATCAAAGATG
>CAYTDY010000021.1:0-15521 GCA_964436665.1 uncultured Desulfobacteraceae bacterium | reverse complement strand
GCAATCACCCCGGCAGGAGATCTTTGCTTATCGTATTCAGGGGCAGAGGCTATTATAGAGGCATTAATATCTTTTATTTGTATCTTGGCATCTTCCATGGCCTCCTTAAACGCTTCAAAGGCAAGTTCCCTGATTGAGCCTGGATATCCTCTGACAAAACTGCTTTGCCCAACACCAATAATTCCAACCTTTCCCATAATCATTCCTCCCTTTTACGCTTATCTATTTATCAACTTTTCTCGAATTTTTATAGCTACATTATAACTACAAAATAGTTACTAAAATTGTCAATATTAAAAAAAGAGATATTAGCCTTCCTCTATAAATCGTCGGACATTTTATTTATTAAGCAAAAAATACAAACTAAGGGCCATGACGGTCTGGCCATGGTTTATCTCTCCACCCCGGATCATCTCTGGAATCCTTTGGAGATCTACTAAACATACCTCTATATCCTCTGCCTCATCAAGGTTAGGTTCAGCTATCCTTTTTACTTCCCTTGCCAGATAAGTCAGTCCTATATTGTTCAGGACTGCAGGTTGTGGGTAAATCTTTGTTAAAAAAATAAGATCTTCCGCAAGATATCCTGTCTCTTCTAAGAGTTCCCTTTTGGCTGTTTCATCAGGACTGAAATCATCTTTATCCATCAATCCCCCGGGTAACTCCAAAAAAATTTGGCCACAACCATGCCTGTATTGCCTGATCATAACGACCTGATCATCAGGGGTAATAGGTATTATTTGAACCCAGCTTGGAAAGTCAATAACATAAAAATTGTGCTCTTGTCCTGTCCTTGGAGAACGGCAGCGATTTATTCTAATGCGGAAAAGATCCATATCAGGGCCTTTAGTTGATTCAATTATCGACCATGGCTTTATCATAGGGGAAGTGCCTAAAATTATAAGTGCCTAAAGTGCCTAAAATGAACTCAACAAACAACAACTACTGAAAAGCTGATAGCTAAATGCTGAACGCTAACTGTTAATCAACTCCCAAATCAGAGAGAAGCTCTGATGATGTACTTACCTTTAGGAGAGGATAAAGGGCAGTCTTTCCGTATAAATTTAAGGTATTTTTATGTATCTTCTCAGATGCAGCCGCTGAACAGTCAGAAACGATAACACTCCTAAAATTATAGCAGATGGCATCAAGGGCAGTTGTCATCACGCAAACAGGTGTGGCTATGCCAGTCACAGCGCATATGGTAACCTCTCTTTCCTGTAAGTATTTTGCCAACCCAGTTTGAAAAAATGCAGAAAAGCGGGGCTTGGGAAGCCAAAGATCATCAGGTTGTCTTTCAAGCTCATCAATAAGCTGAGCCCCTTCTGACCCTTCTAATGACTCTGGTTCCATTCTTGCGCTAAAGATAAAATCATCTTCTTTAAACGAATCTGTAGCAAAGATAACAGGCCATCCATTTTTTCTAAATGTCCTTGTAAGATCCTTTATAGAACATACGATTGCCTTTGCATAAGGGGTTATCTTTAAATTGCGTCGAGGATCAAAATAATCCTTTACCATATCAATAACCAAAATCGCTGGATTATCCCTGCTTTTCACTATAGATGCTCTTTTTACCTAAAGACAGTTTTTTATGCGACTGATGCGCCCTTTGTAGAATATTTTTTGCAAATTGACAAGATCTGATTTTTGGTGATATAGGAAAAAATTGATATTGCATTTATTATATTTGCTGTAACGGATGATGCGATGAGACCTCGCAATAAAGGCAATGCTAAAAGGGTTTATTGCGCCTGCGAGAAGAAGAGAAAAGAAGAACAATAGATGAAGGTCAGGAGATAGTAAGTGAAAAGGAGAGTTGTTATTACAGGTATGGGAGCTGTAACCCCATTGTCTGTGGGTGTAGAGGAAAGCTGGAAAAAGTTATGTGCTGGAGTGTCTGGAATCAAAAAAATTACCCAGTTCGATGCCTCTTCCTTGAAATGTCAAGTAGCAGGGGAGGTAAGGGACTTTTTAGCAGAAGATTTTTTGAACCGAAAAAAGATCAGGAGGACTGATCGCTTTGTACATTTCCTTTTGGCAGCCACCAAGATGGCCATAGAGGATAGCCAATTACAAATCAATCCCAGTGAGAAATATAGGGTAGGGATAATAGCCTCTAGTGCAATTGGGTCCTGCAAAACCTTTGAGGAAAACCATGAGCTTATTGTAAAAGGGCTCATGAGAAATGTTACCCCATACCTGGTAATCAATCTTTCTGCTAATACTGCTGCGGGTGAGATGGCATCTATGTGTGGGGCCCGAGGGCCCCACCATTTCCTTCAAGAGGCCTGTTCAGCAGGAACAAATGCAATAGGCTTGGGATTCAGAGAAATTAAATATGGAGAGGCTGAAGTAATGATTGTGGGTGGCTCTGATGCTGGCATTAGCCCTACCCTAATGGCAAGCCTTGTTAACCTCGGAGCATTGGCAACCTCCTGGAATGACCAACCTCACAGGTCAAGCAGGCCCTTTGAAAAAAAGAGAAATGGTTTTGTCACAAGCGAAGGGTCTGGGGTCTTAATTTTGGAAGAGCATGAACATGCAAGGGCCAGGGGAGCCAAAATTTATGCAGAAATATTGGGCTATGGCTCAACCTGTGATGCTTATCACGCAGTTGCTCCTCTTCCAAGCGGGGAAAGTGCACTCAAATGTATGGAACTCAGCATTGAAGAGGCTGGGATTAAGCCAGATGAAATAGAGTATATTAATGCCCATGGAACCTCTACAATTGCAAATGATGAAACGGAAACCCTTGCCATAAAAAAGCTATTTGGGCCCAGGGTAAAAGAGATCATGATCAGTGCTAATAAATCTATGATAGGACATATGTGGGGAGCTGCTGGTGCTGTGGAAGGGATCTTTACGGCAAAAACCTTACAAGAAGGTATTATACCTCCGACTATTAATCTGGATGAGCCTGACCCTAAATGTGATTTAGACTATGTACCCCATCAAGCCCGGCACTCGGATGTAAGATTTGCCCTTTCAAATTCATTTGGATTTGGAGGCATAAACGCAAGCATTGTTTTTAAGAAATATGAAGGGTGAGAAATAATAGGTTAAACTTTCTTTCATGAATAACTCTGAAGCGAAACTTTGGAGTCAGATGCTATCAACGGACATTTTTTAATTACTAAAAAAGGGGAATAATATGGACATTAAAATAAATTTAGCCATCAAGAAGAAGGAAAAACCCACTGATGAATCCACACTTGGCTTCGGTCAAATATTTACCGATCATATTCTCCTCATCGACTACGATACCAACAATAGTTGGCACAATGCCAGGATAGAGCCCTATGGCTATCTAAAGCTTGACCCGGCTGCCGCTGGTCTCCACTATGGTCAAGAGATCTTTGAGGGTCTAAAGGCCTATTATGGCAAAAATGGTGGGATATACCTATTCAGGGCAGTTGATAATTTTAAGAGACTCAACAATTCGGCAAGAAGGTTGTGTATGCCGGAGCTTGATGTAGACCTCGTCATGGAAGCCCTGAAAAAATTGATTCTCCTTGACAGGGAATGGATTCCTAAAACTCGCGGAACCTCTCTCTATATTAGGCCTACGATGATCGCAACTGAACCATTTTTAGGTGTTCGACCAGCAAATAAATATCTATTCTACATCATTATAGGGCCTGTTGGCTCCTACTATCCTGAGGGGCTGAATCCTGTGAAAATTTTTGTAGAGGATAGATACGTCAGGGCAGTTCCTGGCGGTACTGGGGAGGCTAAAACAGCAGGCAACTATGCAGCAAGCCTGCTTGCAGCAGAAGAGGCCAAAGAAAAGGGCTTCACGCAGGTTCTCTGGTTGGATGGATGTGAAAAGATGTGGGTAGAAGAAGTGGGAACCATGAATATGTTCTTTGCGATAGATGATGAGGTCATAACCGCACCTCTTACAGGGAGTATTTTAGAGGGTATCACAAGGGATTCCGTAATCAAAATAGCCAAGAACTGGGGTTTGAAGATAAAAGAAAAATTAGTGTCTATCGATGAAGTTGTTGCTGCTGCTACCAGTGGCCAGCTTAAGGAGGCATTTGGGACTGGAACTGCAGCTGTCATATCACCGGTTGGACAGATAACATATAAGGATAATGATTATGTGATAGCTGGTGGCAAGATGGGGGAGTTATCGCAAAAACTTTACGATGAGATTGTGGCAATCCAGTACGCAGAAAAGCCTGATCCTTATGGTTGGGTAGAAAAAATAGGATAGACACTATTACTCAATGCAAAGTGCCCGCCCTGCCCGCCCTGGTGCATATTACATGTATGCAAGCATATAGCCAGATAATCAGGTCTGGGCCAGGGGCGCGACTTGGCTGGAACACTATAGAGCAACTGTAATACTTCTAGTGTATAATCCATAGAACTCAGCCCTTGCATGCCAGGTCTGGGCCAGGGGTCTGGGCCAGGGAATAGTGAAAATATAAAAGCCCAAAGTGAAAGAGATGCAACTCGAATTTATCGAAGCAAGAGATTTGCCTGATGCCTGGTTTCAGTGTGTCTATCAGATACTCGAAAAGGGCAGAACATACATAATTGATAGGGGAAGCTATAAGGGGCAGAAGAGGCTTGAGTTTGATTATATAACCGTACACATAAAATTTCCAGGCACAAGACCACTCTTACCTGACATCCCTCCAGCCCTCGGGATACCTAATCCAGTGGCTGATGATTACCTTGATCAATATCTTCCATACCTTATGACCTCGACCAAAAAAGAAGGTGAAGAATACACATACGGGGAATATCTTGAACCACAGATAAAAGAAGTTATCAGGATGTACAGGGAAGATGGCCATGGGACAAACCAGGCCTATATGACAGTAGGTAACCCAGATACACTATATCTTGAAGATCCTCCTTGTCTCAGGGGCATTGATACCAGGATCAAGAATAAAAGACTTCATTTTGTTGTCTATTTTCGATCATGGGATCTCTGGAATGGATTTCCAGCTAATTTAGGTGCCATCCAATTATTAAAGGAGTATATGGCTGAAAGCATAGGCGTTGAAGATGGACAGATCATAGCTGCAAGCAAAGGTCTTCATCTTTATGATTACATCTGGGAATTAGCAAAATTACGGACCATGAAATCAGGTAAGGAATGATCAACTTAAGGGCTTTGCCCCAAATGGAGCAAGGCTTATGATTTTTCCCTTCTGGCGGATAGAAATTTATTAAATCAATAATGAAAAAAGTGGATTTAAAGGATATGGACCTGGAAGAGACCAGGGAATGGGTCAAAAATTGTAGTCTTGAAACTTACCGGGCTAAACAGATTAGGCAATGGGTATTCGGCCATCATGTAGAATCATTCGAGGGAATGACCAATATTTCCAAGGAGTTGAGGAATTATCTCAGCTCAAATGCCATTATAAGCCAGCTAAAAATAGCTAAAACCGAGATATCTCTTGATGGCACCAAAAAATTCTTATTTAGACTCGAGGATGGTAACAGTATTGAGTCCGTCCTTATCCCTGAGAAAAACCATTATACAGCATGCATTTCATCCCAGGTTGGTTGTGCCCTGGGATGTAAGTTCTGTCTTACTGCAAGACAGGGGTTTATTCGGAACCTGAAGAGCTCAGAGATAATAAATCAGGTTATCCAGATAAGGCAATTAATGGACAAGGCAGATAAACTTACAAACATTGTTTTCATGGGTATGGGTGAGCCATTGGCCAATTACGAGGCTGTAAAAAAGGCAATCAAAAATATAATTTCTCCAGATGCCCTAAATTTTTCCCGCCGCCGGGTGACTCTTTCTACCTGTGGCCTTGTGCCGGGAATAGAAAGAGTTGGCAGAGAACTGCCTATCAATTTGGCTATCTCCCTGAATGCTGCCGATGATAAGACCAGGAACCTCCTTATGCCCATTAATAGAAAATATCCCTTAAAGAGATTGGTAGATACCCTGATCCATTTCCCCTTACCAAGTGGGAGGAGGATTACATTCGAATACATCCTTATTAAGGATATTAATGATCGCCTCAGCGATGCTACTAACCTGGCTAAGCTCCTAAAAAATATCAGGGCAAAGATAAACCTGATCCCATTCAATCTATATAATGGAAGTCCCTTTGAGGCACCTGATGAAGGAAGGATTCTTGCCTTTCAGGATGAACTAATTAGAAAAAACTTTACGGTTACGATCAGAAAAAGCAAGGGGAGTGACATCTCTGCTGCCTGCGGGCAATTGATAACAGGCACTTAAGGCTTTTCTGAAGTCTGTGCAAAAAAGAATCTTCCGTTCGATAAAAGCAGGCTTCCCAGTTCGCTGCCTGAAAAAAGACACCCATACCCATCAAAAAACGGCAGGTTATGCAAAGGTCTCGCCGAGCTTCACTTCCCAGTATTCACCTTTATTTTAACCTCACCAAACTCCACTGGACTCCCTGGGGGGCCTCCCTTTTTTTCTGTAATTTTCACCCCCCTGGTCTTCATTCCTACTTCCTTTGAGCGGGTTTGCACCACATAGATACCTCCGGCTGGGTTTAGATCCAGCTCCCCAAGATGGGTAGAAGAGGCATAAAGGGTAATTTTCTCCTCCCCAAAAGGTGGGCTTACCTCCAGTTCAAACCTGTCTTTACCTGAAGGTATCTCATAGATAACACCTCCGTTGAAATAATTTTCACTCCTGTAGGGATTGGGCATGAGCTGGATAAGACGACCAGAGGCATCCTTATAGACAATCCTTGCATAAAAGGGTTTATTTCCCTTAAGGTAGATCTTTATCTTTTCACCAATTTGGTATCTTTCCTTATCAGTCCAGAGCTTTACTGTTAAAGGCGCATTAGGATCATCAAGAAGACCCTTTTCCTTAACAACCTTTGAAAGGGCATCTGGGTCAGGGGTAACTTCAACTTTAAGCTTCACCCTGTAACACTCGCCAGCATGCTTACTCGTGAACCATCCCTTCTCCTTTTCCTCAATAACCCTCACCTTTGACTGGGTATAGGCATTTATAATGTCTGAGCTCACAACGGCGCTTTCCACCGTTGTCTTACTCCTTATATGAGTGAGGGCCATCTCAGCAGCCTTTCTTTTTGTCTCAGTCATAGCCAGTGCCCTGGTCTCCTTCCTGGATCTATCCTCTCCCATACAGGCATGACCTTCCACTTCCAGTATAACCGAGCTCTGGACATCAAAGTCTTCCATCTGGGCCCGGGCCTGAAAGCTTCCCAAAAAAAGTCCAACGCCTAATAAAAATATCAACCATCTCATCATCTTTTACCCTCTATTTTTTAAAATTTTCAACACTGCCAAGTGAAATAGTTTCATTTCTTTCTCTTCAAATTATAATTGAAAAGTCATTGAATATACAACACTATCCAATTAACTTGTTTAATAATGACTAAAAAGATGACAATAATCCATACATTTATCCTCCCCATTCCAAAATCCTCCTTTCCATTTGCATTGGAAAAGATAACACTATAATTTTATGAGCACAAAAAAAATCAGAACAAAAATAAGTTAAGGGTACCACTATCCACCCATGGTTTTCAGTTAAATAGCTACCCTCTAAATCCCTTATTGCTGAAGCCTTTCAATTAAGAAAGGTTACGATTAGTTAAATCTCTAATCCGGGTTAACAGTCAAACCTTCACGCTTGGCTGCCAGGGATAGCCTATCGTCAAAAGTCATTATCGGCAGTCTCGAAGTATCTTCCTGGATCGCCACCAAAACTGAAGCAAGCTGAAGGGCATCTGCTGCCCTTAATGGATGCACTTGCAAAAGCCGTAGTGCCCTATCTTTGACCTTCGGCACAGAAATAATCTCAAAAACCATATCAAAAAAATCATTCATCCTTTTCTTTGCCGAATCAAAATCGATTTCTTTTAAGGAACCTTCACGAAGTCCTCGACATAAAGCGCTAAATACCTCAACTTTGCTCATTGTCCAGACCATAACATCTTGATCAGACTGAAAAGCACTGATACACCTTTCTGTCTCTTTTTCAAGCACCAAGATAGGTACAATTGCTGATGAATCCCAGAATCTCATCGTCCTTTATTCCTTTCTTCCAAAAGCGCTTCCAGAACCCCACAGGTATTCCCTTCAGATGATACAACCTGTTCTACACTCACATAACCCGAAGAAACCTGTGTCTTCCTGGGCGGAATAACGATCCCCAATTCATACATCTCTTTTACCCATGAGGCTCCCTTTCCGCTGTCAGGCAGATTTCCTACCCTGACGATTCGAGCTAATGGCGTTTTTCTGTCAATAATTTCAATTTCCTCCCCGCCCTTAACGAGTCTAAGGTAATGGCTTAACCGATTTTTTATTTCTGTTATATTTGCTTTTATCATGAAATACCCCTTGAAACATGCTGATATGATCAAATGAGATATATGGCTATAATAGCCAGATATTAAAGGCCTGTCAAGTCTTTAATGAATCCCTATCAATTAACCTCAAGGTGTAGTGGTCATCCAAATATTTATAAATAATTCATAATTGAAACAGAGCAACTTATAAATTTATGAATGCCTCTATTCCCCTATTTGATCAAACACGAAATAACAATCTAAGTCCTTGTCTTTGATCCAATCGTGTTATTCCTGCATTTTTGGCCCACGCCAGTGCCGCTGAATACTCCTTTGTAGAAATCCTATTATTAATATATTCATCCTCATATGCTTCACCGCATGGCCTGTATTGATCCATAACATTTATGTAAGTATTGGCTGATATCTCTTTAGAAAGAAATCCCATAACATCCTTTGTACCGGCAATCCCATTAGGCATTACCAGATGTCTCACCAGCAACCCCCTCTCAGCTATACCATTCTTGTCTATTTTTAAATCACCTACCTGGGTATGCATCTCTTTAAATGCCATGACTGCCATCTCTCTATAATCTGGCGCATTGCAATATCTGTCAGCCCATTTTTGATCCCAGAACTTAAAATCAGGCATATAGATATCAATGATTCCACTCAGGAGCTTAAGGGTATCTACCCTCTCATATCCGCCACAATTATAGACTATTGGCACAGTTAGACCATTCTCTACAGCCAGTAAAAGGCCCTCCAGTATCTGTGGTACAACATGGGTAGGGGTAACCAGGTTTATGTTATGACAACCCCTTTTTTGCAACTCTAACATTATTGCTGCTAAATCCTTTGCTTCTATTTCCACTCCCTCACCCAGATGGCTTATCTCGTAGTTCTGACAGAAGGAGCAGCGGAGATTGCAAAAACTGAAAAAGATGGTCCCTGAACCGAATCTTCCAACCAGTGGTGCCTCCTCTCCAAAGTGGGCATTATAGCTTGCAACCTTTGCCCTTCTACCAGTTTTACAGAATCCTTTTTCGTTGTTCAAACGGTCAACTTCACACTGTCTGGGACAAAGACGACATTCCTTCAATAAACCTGTAGCCTCTTCCACCCTTTTTAAAAGTTGACCTTCTCTGTATAGTTGAAGATAAGATGATTCATTCATGATATAGAATTTCGGATTTTAGATTTCGGCCCGCCCTGGCGCTACAGACCTGGAGCAGTCTGTTCTCTCTGTAATATTTCCAGACCGGAGCCCTTGGATTTTAGGCCCGGTCAAACAGGTCTGGGCCAGGGATTGCTGATTTAGCTTATGTCTACAGGCTGATAAAAAGTTCAAGATTATTGAAACTGGAAACTTGAAACTAGATAAAAGGGATAAACAAAACCAGTAAGAGCTTAGGATTATCAAGTTTCAAGTTTCAAATTTCAAGTTTCACGTTTTTTTTCTGTCATCCTCCTTTTTATCTCTTTTTCAAATCCCTTATCATTAGGCCGATAGAATATCTTTCCCTTCATTTTTTCAGGGAGATACTCCTGTTTTATCCGGCTCTCTGGGTAATCATGAGGATAAATATAGCCTTTAGAATAACCCATCTTTTTCATCAGCTTTGTGGGAGCATTCCTTATGTGCAAAGGTACTCCCAGTGGACCTGATACTTTAATCTCCTTTTTTACGGATTTTTCTGCTACATAGAGTGCGTTGCTCTTTGGTGCTGTAGCTAAATAAATTACTGCCTGGGCAAGAGACAGCTCTGCCTCTGGCGGACCTATCCTTTCCCATGCCTGATAGGCAGTTAGGGCTATCTCAAGGGCATTGGGGTCAGCCATACCAATATCCTCAGAGGCAAATCGGATTAGCCGTCTACCGATGAAAAGTGGATCCTCACCTGCTTCCAGCATCCTATATAGCCAGTAGATTGAGGCATGGGGGTCACTCCCCCTCATGCTTTTATGAAGTGCTGAAATAAGATTGTAATGTTCCTCACCGTTTTTATCATATATAAGGGGTTTTTTATTCAAGGCCAGCGCAACAGCATCTATGTTTAATATCCTTTTATTAGTCTTATCTGGCTGAATAAAATAACTGGCGGACTCCAAATTATTAAGTGCCGTCCGTGCATCTCCATAAGAGATATTGATGATATATTTTAAGGTATCCTCTTCTATCTCAATATGTAGATCTCCAAGCCCCCTCTTTTTGTCTTTAATGGCCCTATTCAGAATTATTTCCATATCTTTGAACTCTAATGGCTTTAGGCTCATAACCCTGACTCGAGAAAGTAAAGGCGGAATAATTTCAAATGAGGGATTCTGGGTGGTAGCTCCAATGAGAATGATCAAGCCACTTTCAACGTGGGGAAGAAAGGCATCCTGTTGGGCCTTATTAAAGCGATGGATCTCATCGACAAAAAGTATGGTTGGTTTTAGATCATATCTATAGCTTCTTTTTGCTGAATCAATTATTTCCCTTAACTCCTTCACCCCGGCCAGCACTGCTGAGAAGGATTCAAAAGGACAATTACTGTATTGCGCTATCAATCTTGCAATGGTTGTTTTGCCTGAACCTGGTGGTCCCCAGAATATTATGGAAGATAGATTACCTGTCTCAAGTGATCTTCTTAATGGCCTTGATGGACCAAGGATGTGATCCTGACCCAAGACATCTTCAATCCTTTCTGGTCTCATCCTGGTGGCCAGTGGGGCAGTTTTAAGATCCATTATTTCATCCTGCCTTCATATCTACAGCATTATCCACAAGGCTTAATGTTTCATCCATAAAAAAAGGTTTGTTAATAATGAAATCTACACCAGACTCTTTTAACTTATCTGTATCAAGTTCTTTATCCCATTCTTTAATTAGTATAACCGGGGTTTTTTGACTGATATTCTTGATTTTTTTTGCTACATCCAAACCACTCATGCCAGGCAGTTTGATATCGATCATAACGAGGTCAAACTTTCCCTTTCCCTTTCCCTTTTCAAATTTTCTTATTCCATTAAGACCCACTGAGCAGGCAACCAATTTATAACCTTTAGTTTCCAACATCCTGGTCAATATATCCCTGACTATATATTCATAGACAATAACAAGGATAGTGGGCTCCTTAATCATATTTTTCGCTAACCCTTTCATTAGTAAATCCAATCCTGGAAAAGAATATGGGTTTCAACTTAGCATCAATCAACCATTACCATACACTGGCAAACATGGTTCTGTGGAGGTTTTTATTGGAAGGCTTTCTTTTATTTAAAAAAGCTTGAAGCTATCTTTTCTTTGACTTATGATAACCCCAGGTTTTGTCAAATAGTTAATTTATAATTGATCACAGGGCAATAGGGTTATGAAACCTTTTCTTCAGGACGGCAGCCTCTCGCCAATCACTTCAGAAAAGTCCTCATGACTTTTGAATAATTGGTTCAATGTTAAACCCTATTATAACTTATGCTTATTTATGCATTAATTAAGTAGTTGATGCAGTCTTGTTTTAACGACTCAATCGGGAAAATAAATAAAATTCAGACTATCTGATTTAATAAAATACGTCAAACATATATGGCAAAGAAAGAAAAAAATAAATCCATAAAAAAAGACAAATCCTCTTTTGTTCACTTACACGTTCACACTGAATTCAGCTTGCTTGACGGGGCCATCAGGATAAAAAGAATGTTAAAAAAGGCTGCCAGCCTCGGTATGGAATCAGTTGCAATAACTGATCATGGGAACATGTTTGGGGCAGTGGAGTTTTACTCAAAGGCTATTAAGGCTGGCATTAAACCTATCATAGGTTGCGAGGCTTATATAGCCCCTAACAGCAGGAAAGACAAGTCACCCTCACCTGACGGACAGCCAAATGCATATCACCTGCTTCTTCTTGTCATGGATGAGACAGGTTATCGGAATCTGAGCAGGTTAGTTACATTGGGTAATCTGGAGGGTTTTTATTATCATCCAAGGATAGATATGGAAATCTTAAGGGAATATAATGCAGGATTAATTGCCTTTTCAGCATGTCTCAAGGGCCATGTTCCCTATTATTTAAGGATTGGAAGAACGGAAGAAGCCAAAAAGTACGCCAGTGAGCTGGCATCAATATTTGACAATGACCGCTTTTATTTAGAGGTAATGGCCAATAAAATGCCAGAACAGATTGTTGTTAATAGGGCTTTAAAAGAGCTGGCACAGGAGCTATCTCTCCCCCTGGTTGCCACCAATGACTGTCATTATTTAAATAAGGAGGATGCCGAAGCCCATGATATCCTCTTATGCATCCAAACAGGCAAAAATGTTGATGACGCAGGCAGGTTAAAATTTTCTAATAATGAATTTTATTTTAAATCGGAAGCAGAAATGGCCTCCGATTTAGATGAATTTCCCGAAGCCCTGGATAATACCCTGAACATAGCTAAAAGGTGTCACTATGAGATGGAGTTTGGCCAGTATAAATACCCTGTCTTTCAGGTGCAAGGGAATATAAGCCTGGAAGAAAAATTAGAGAAAGAGGCAAGGGTTGGCCTGGAAAAGAGACTGATTCGGAAAGAAGCCCTTGATGGCCCACTATCTGCTGAATTAAAAAAAGAATATAAGGATAGACTTACCTATGAGCTTGAAACCATTAGGAAAATGGGTTTTTCAGGCTATTTCCTGATCGTGGCCGATTTTATAGACTATGCAAGGCGATCAGGTATTCCTGTTGGTCCAGGTAGGGGATCGGCTGCCGGCTCCCTTACAGCTTATGCACTCAAAATTACCGATATTGATCCAATCAAATATGGCCTCCTATTTGAGCGCTTCTTAAACCCTGGTCGAATAAGTATGCCTGATATTGATATAGATTTTTGCATCAAGAGCAGGGATAGGGTCATTGATTATGTCAGTGAGAAATATGGAAGAGAGAGCGTCTCCCAGATAATAACCTTTGGTACCATGAAGGCGCGGGCTGTTATAAGAGATGTAGGCCGCTCTATCAATATGTCTTATGCAGAGGCCGATAGAATTGCCAAACTTATTCCGGAAGGCCTTAATATTACCTTAGATGAGGCAATAGAAGCAGAGTCACAGCTCAAGGCCATGGAAGAAGGAACAGATGATGAAAAAAGGCTTTTAAGGATTAGCAGATCCTTAGAAGGTTTAACCAGACATGCCTCCACCCATGCCTCTGGTATAGTTATATCTGATAGGCCTTTGGTTGAATATCTCCCCTTGTTTAGAGGACCAAATGGAGAGGTTATGACTCAGTACACCATGGATCAGGTAGCGAAGCTCGGGCTAATCAAATTTGATTTTTTAGGGCTTAAGACCTTGACTGTTATCCAAGATGCACTGAGCCTTATAAAAAAGACAACTGGCAAAGTTGTTGATTTAGATGAAATAAAAATAGAGGATGATGAAACATTTAGATTGACCAGTGAGGGCAAAACCACCGGGGTATTTCAACTGGAAAGTTCTGGCATGAAAGAGCTCCTTAGAAACCTCAAGCCAACTGTTTTTGAGGATATAGTTGCATCAGTTGCCCTTTATCGACCAGGTCCCTTGGGTAGTAATATGGTTGATGATTTTATTAAAAGGAAACATGGCGAAATTAAAATAACCTCCACATTGCCCCAATTGGAAGAAATCCTTACAGAGACATACGGGGTTATTGTTTATCAGGAGCAGGTTATGCGAATAGCCCAGGTGCTGGCCAACTATAGCCTTTCAGAGGCAGACCTGTTGCGGAAGGCCATCAGCAAAAAGAAGCCCAAGGAGATGGCACGGCAAAAAGAACGTTTTCTGGCAGGCACAACCCAGAATAAATTAGATATCAATAAGGCGGGGCATGTTTATGATTTGATAGAAAAATTTGGAGGTTATGGTTTTAATAAATCCCATTCAGTTGCCTATGCCATGATAGCTTATCAGACTGCATATCTCAAAGCCCATTATCCGGTGCAGTTCATGGCAGCATTGCTCACAGAAGATATGGGAAGCCAGGATAAAACCATTAAAAATATTGCTGAGTGCAAGGAGATGGACATCCCAATACTTCCTCCTGATATCGATGAAAGTCAGGTAGATTTTGCTGTTGTTGGGGAAAGTATTCGCTTTGGCCTGGCTGCTGTGAAGAATGTTGGTGTTAAGGCGGTAGAGGCGATTGTTCATGAGAGAGAAAAGAAAGGGGCTTATAAATCACTTACAGATTTTTGCAGAAGGGTGGATAAATCAAAGGTAAACAAGAGGGTATTGGAAGGCCTGATCCAGTGTGGTGCTTTTGACTTTACCGGTACTTTCAGGTCGAGACTTTTTGCATCTCTGAACGATATCATCGCTTTTGGCGGGATTAATGAAGACCCAAATCAGCTAAATATGTTTGAACTTTTTCCATCAAAGGAAGAAGAAACATTTGGATTCAAAGATATTGATGAATGGGCGGATGATGAAAAGTTACGGAAAGAAAAGGAATCTCTCGGATTTTATATTACCGGACATCCCTTAGATAAATTTACAGATGTCATAAACCGGTTTGCGACTATAACAACACAGGGTCTTGCCACAGTTAAAGATAAATCGGTTGTTAAGTTGGCTGGACTCGTTAACAGCATGCGGATAAAGAGGACAAGAAGGGGCGAAAAGATGGCAGTCATTAATCTGGAAGACAAAAAGGGCTTCACCGAGGTTGTAGTGTTTCCAGATGCTTTTGCCCGATGTGCCCACTTATTAAATGATGACAAACCTCTTTTAATAACAGGTGAGGCCGAGGTTAGCGATAACCTGGTAAAGATTAGGGCCCAAGAGATAGTTGCCCTGGAAACAGTAGAACAAAAATCAATCAAATCTATTGTAATACCTGTTTCGCAGGACGGTCTTACCCGCCCCAGTCTAATAAAGTTAAAGGATCTTATATTTAGATACCCAGGAGAATGTCGGCTTAAATTTAGGATAAATCTTGATGTAAACAAAAAGGCAATTGTAGTTGCCCATAACCGGCATAGCGTTATGCCAGAAGAAAATCTAATTGAAGAGATTGAGTCTTTAATAGGTGCCAAGGTACTACGTGAGGTGTAAGGGGTGGATTCTGGATACTGGAAACTTGATGCTTGAAAAATGCTTTGGCAGGAACTAATACCAAGCTGCATTCAAACAGATACTATTTGTAGACGTCATTGCGAATCCGCCAAAGTTCTCTGGCGGATGAAGCAATCCCTGGCCCAGACCTGGCCTTTATGAGTGTGGTGATGGAAAGG
>CAYTDY010000020.1:0-15655 GCA_964436665.1 uncultured Desulfobacteraceae bacterium | reverse complement strand
TATAATCTTTTGATTGGTCTTCAAACGGCGGAACTAATCAAGGTCACTGTTGGAAATGCTTATCCAATGGATGAGCCAGAATGTATAGAGGTTAAGGGCAGGGACCTTGTTACAGGCATACCAAAGATACTGACAATAGATTCGGAGGAGGTTAGAAAGGCGATATCTGAACAGGTAGAAGCCATTATTGAAACAGTTAGAATTGCTTTGGAGCAGACTCCACCTGAATTATCTGCTGATGTGGTAGATAAGGGTATAGTTTTAACTGGCGGTGGGGCCCTTTTAAAAAATCTTGATGTCTTACTCCGAGAGGAGACACGGTTGCCGATAAGCATTACAGATAACCCACTTACCACAGTTGTTTTGGGGGCAGGAAAGGTCTTAGATAATCTGTCGATTTTAAAAGAAATTATGGTAAAATAGTCAAAAAAATTTGGGCTTGGAATAATTGACAATTTTTTTAGAGAATAGACCAAAATGGATTTCTTATATTTTTATTTTATTGTCCCTAATATTACTGTCTCTAAGCATTGGCAGAGGACAAAAGTGGAGTTTTGCAGAGAAGCTTGCAGTTGAAATAACAGCCCCCTTTCAAAAATTTTTTATGGGGACAATATCTATAACAGGAGACATCTGGAGAAATTATTTTTTCTTAGTTGAAACCCGCCAAGAGAATTTACTTCTTAAAAAAAAGATAAGCCTTCTCAAGGGTGAAAATAGCAGGTATCAAGAGCTATTATTGGCTAATCAGCGCCTTCAAAAACTCTTAAATTTCCAAGAAAGTACTAATGGAGACGAGCCTCTTTTGCCAGCAAGAGTGATTGGGTGGGATTCAAGTGGGTTGTTTAAATCTATAACTATAGATAAAGGGGAAAATGATGGCCTTGAGATAAACATGCCGGTGGTTAATTCAGAAGGGGTTATTGGAAGGATAGTTTCTGCCTCCCCTAATTATGCACAGGTATTGTTGGTTACAGATCAAAGCAGTGCTGTTGACGGATTGGTTCAGAGATCAAGAGGCAGAGGAATGCTAAAAGGAGCAGGTTCGGCTGAATGTTGTTTTGATTATGTAATAAAGACGTGTGACATAAAAACAGGTGACACCATTGTGGCCTCAGGATTAGGAGGGATATTCCCCAAGGGTCTTTATCTGGGTACAGTTAAAAAGATTAATGATTCCCCCAACAAGCTATTCAAGGATGTTATCGTAGCCCCGGCTGTAGATTTCTCGAAATTAGAAGAGGTTCTCATAATTTTGAGATCGCGTTTTGTATCTTTAAGAAGAGCTAAGACTCGATAAAATACATATCTAATTTATTTAGGTGTTGGAGTGGGAATCAGGGCTTATTTAAGGCTATGGGAAGAGGACAAAATATTTTTTTACCCCTTAATCTGGTTAATATGTGGTCTTTTTGTAATTTTAAGGGGAAGCATAACCCATCTTATAAGCATTGAATGGCTAGGCATCGATCTGATTCCTGTTTTCCTCGTATATCTCATTGCCAGAGGGCAAAGCTTTGGGGCTGGTTGTCTTGCCTTTTTTATGGGGGTGTTAACAGATATATTCGCCCCATGTCAGCTCGGTTTGTTTGCTTTTGTCTATTCAGCTATTCTCCTTGGAATTGATCGATTTCGACAATTTTTAGATTTTAACGACACCAAGACCTCAATTTTATTTGTGGCCATTTTTCTTTTAGCTAAGTGGTCTCTTCTCATGATTATAATTAGATTTTTTCCTTTGGTGCAATTTATTCCTTCCATTTCTTTTATTTCAGTATCTATTTCTGCCCTAATAACATGCCTGATTACCCCATTTTGTTTCTATTTCTTAAATATAGCAAGAGGCAAAGAGAGCAGAAATTATGCCCAAAAGGATACTATAGACGTCTTCACAAGGCGATTTTTTAACAAATAAGTCAAGCCCGCCCTCCCCGTCCCGAGACCTGTACGGGATCGGGAGGCGCGACGTGAGTGGAGCAAGTTATAGTCAATGTAATATTAGGGAAGGAGAATCTATAAAACACAAGTCTTTTTAGCCAGGCCTGCCCGCCGGACAGCAGGCGGGTCTGGGCCAGGATTTTTGAAGACGTTCAACGCAAAATGCAAATTGAAAAATGTAAAATAAAATGGGGAGGTCACTTTATCAAACCTGTAAGGGAAGGTAGTTTTACGCTTTGCAGTTTTCATTTTGCAATTCTCAGCTTTGCTGGTCCCTTTATAACTGTTTTTGATGATTAATCATGGTATGGCGCTCAAACTTTGATCCTATAGAAGCCGAGATATATCAGAAACGCCTAACAAAGGTAACCCTCTTTGTCCTTATTGTGTTTGGTGTTTTATTTGTAAGGCTGTGGTTTTTGCAAATCATTAATGGTGGCAAATACAGAATACAATCAGAGAACAACAGAATAGATTTAAGGGATGTTTTACCCTTTAGGGGGTTAATTTTTGACAGGAATGGCGGGCTATTAGTTGATAATAGGCCTTCCTTTATGTTGGGCGTGATTCCAGAGGATATTAAAAGCCTTGATGTTTTGATAGATGATATAAGCAGAGTGGTCGAAATTGATAGCCGATCTGCTAAAATGAAGATAAAAGAGGCTTTAAAGAGGGACCCTTTTAATGCTGTTTACATAAAGAAGGGCCTAACAAGGGATGAGTTAGCCAGGATAGAAACTAATATTTTTAGTATGCCAGGTGTAATTATCGAAGTGAAGCCTAAAAGGCATTACATATACGGTCCCTTTGCCGCCCATTTAATTGGTTATCTTGGGGAAATTGATAGTGACCAGCTTAACAGACAGGAATATAAGGAGAATAAACCTGGTGATTTTGTAGGAAAATTCGGCATAGAGAAAAAATGGCAGAGATATTTGAATGGTATCAGGGGAGGGGAACAGGTTGAGGTA
The DNA here is from genome assembly GCA_964436665.1 of uncultured Desulfobacteraceae bacterium. Lineage (GTDB taxonomy): Bacteria > Desulfobacterota > DSM-4660 > Desulfatiglandales > B25-G16 > CAYTDY01. The sequence continues at coordinate 12,746 of CAYTDY010000020.1, read as the reverse complement.
GATGCATCTGGCAGGAGGCTGAGAGTGCTGTACCAAAAGGTGGCAGAGCCAGGATTTAATGTTTATTTAACGATAGACAAAGACCTTCAAATGGTGGCCGAGAGATCCCTCACCAATAGAGCGGGCGCTATCGCTGTCATGAATCCAAACAGCGGACAGATATTAGCTCTTGCAAGCAGCCCAGCCTTTGATCCTAATGACTTTGCCAAAGGGATGGATAAGAAGGGATGGAAAAGGTTGGTCTCTAATCTTTACTTTCCTTTACAGAATAAAGTAATATCGGGCCAGTATCCACCGGGTTCCCTTTTCAAGATAGTAGTAGCCCTGGCAGGATTAGAAGAAGGAGTGATTGATCCCGATGAGAAGATTTTATGCATAGGAAGCTATAAATTTAAAGGAAGGATTTATCGCGACTGGAAAGAGGAAGGGCATGGTTATGTTGATCTACACAGGGCATTAGTTGAATCATGCGACGTCTATTTTTATAAAATGGGCCAAAGGATAGGCATTGATACCATCGCAAAGCATGCAAAAAGGCTTGGCCTTGGCTTTAAGACAGGTCTTCAATTAGGAGATGAAGAACCAGGGCTTATTCCAGATAAGGCCTGGAAATTGAGACGATGGAACCTTCCATGGCAAGAAGGGGAAACCTTATCTGTGGCGGTAGGGCAAAGCTTTATCCTTATAACACCTCTTCAAATGGTAAGATTTATATCAGCCCTTTTTAATGGAGGGATTATTTTTAGACCAAAAGTGACGAAATGGATAGGAAGAGGGGGCGGGGAAAAAGTTTTTGAATTTAAACCTGATATAGTAAGCCGCTGGAGCCTAAAAAAGGAAAATATGGAATTGGTAAAAAAGGCTCTATTCGGTGTTGTGAATGAGCCTTATGGAACGGGAAAGAGGGCAAAGCTTGATCAGACAAAAGTCGCTGGCAAGACAGGCACTTCCCAAGTAATTTCTTTACCTGAAGAAAAAGAACCAGTAAAAGAAGAAGACATTCCATATAAATTTAGAGATCATGCATGGTTTGTGGCTGTTGCTCCTGCTGAAAATCCAGAGATAGCAGTAACCATTCTTATAGAGCACAGTGGATCAGGAGGAAGGGTGGCAGCCCCAATCGCAAAAAAGATATTTGAGAGTTATTTTAAGAAGGTGAGACCTTAGGGGGCTTCGCCCCAATTGGAGAAATGGAGTCCCGCCATCAGCGGGAGAGTGATGGCCTGCCCTGGCGCGACTTTCAGGGGATAAGCTCCTATCGCTGCAATATTACGGCGACATCGCCCGCTGAATCCGCCGTGTAAATCAGGTCTGGGCCAGGGGTTCAATCGAAGGACTATCGAATATTGACTATTGACAATTGTGAATTTCCAACACCAATATTGATGAATTGGTAAAAAGTCGGATTCGGTGAATCTGTCATTTCGACAGCATGGAGAAATCTTGTGTTTTCGGCACGTTACATTGGTGAGATTTCTCTCTTCGCTCGAAACGACATGTTGTTGAGACTTTTTACGAGGACATCAATATTCAATCGACAATTATCAATATTCAATTTTATTGCCTACTACTCCAGCACTCCAAAACTCCATTCCTCCACTTTAAATCAATAGAGGGAGAAGAGCTTTTGCAATGAAGTGGCATAACATAAAATGAGCAGCAAAATAACATGTTCGATCGCCGATTGATAAATAACTTTGATTGGATACTGTTAGGCATATTGGTATTCATAGGGTTACTGAGCGTTTTTAATCTTTACAGCGCCACCTATTCAATTAGAGCTATGGGGGGAAGCCAGATTTATGTAAAACAAATTTGTTGGTATGCCATAGGCTTGTTGATTCTTCTTTTGATGACAACCTTTGACTATCATATTTTAGATCGATTTGCTTATCCATTGTTTTTTATCTCCCTAATCCTTCTTGTGGTTGTTCTAAAGACAGGCAAAGTTATACATGGCTCTCAACGCTGGTTGAGCTTTGGTTATTTTTCTATCCAACCCTCAGAGATGGTCAAAATATCTATTATTATTGTTCTTGCTAAATATTTTTCTAAAGCAGAAAGGGCGGGAGATTACCGACTTAGAGACCTATTGAGACCCTTTATCTTGATTGGCATCCCTTTCGTAATGATAGTCCATCAGCCTGATCTGGGAACGGCCCTGATGTTGCTCATAGTTTCTTTTTCAATTATTTTTTTTGTTAATGTAAACTGGAAATCAATACTGATATCTTTGTCCACCGCTCTTATTTCAGCACCCTTTTTCTGGATTATACTTCAGGAATACCAGAAAAAGCGGATAATAGCATTTTTAAGGCCTGATCTGGATCCCTTGGGTGCCGCCTATCATGTTACTCAGTCGAAAATTGCTATTGGTTCAGGCCTCTTTTGGGGGAAAGGTTTTCTTAAGGGGACCCAGACAAGGTTAAACTTTCTCCCACAGCAACATACCGATTTTTTATTTTCTGTTTTGGCAGAGGATTGGGGTTTTGTAGGCTCAGCTATGCTCTTGTTCCTGTATCTATTTTTAATATTATGGTGTCTCAACATAGCTAAAAACAGTAAAGATACGTTTGGCACAATTATTGTTATAGGTGTCGTTGCATCGATTTTCTGGCACCTAATTATAAATGTCAGCATGGTAACCGGTTTACTCCCCGTGGTCGGAATACCGTTAGCCTTGTTTAGCTATGGTGGATCATCTGTAATTTCCACTATGGCCGCTATGGGTCTTATAATGAATGTAAGCATGAGGAGGTTTATGTTTCAAGAATGATTATGTGACAAAGCTGAGATTTCCGAAAATTTTTTAGGAGCAACTTTTTGGGTAGCATAATTTTCCTTGCAATAAGCGATAAGATCATGCTATTAAGCCGCTTGTAAATATTTAGATGGGGTTAGCAGTCAATGAAGAAACCAAAGGATGAGATTAACGCATTTTTAGGCGAAAACACAGAGTTTGAGGGTAAATTTTCCTTCACTGGTGCAGTCAGGATAGATGGAAAATTTTCTGGTGAGATTTTTTCAGGTGGGACCTTGATAGTAGGGGAAAGTGCGGTTGTTAAATCACAGATACATGTTGCTGATATGATAATAAGTGGAGAGGTCTATGGCGATATATTTGCGGAAAATAAAATCGAAATTAATGTCCCAGGCAAACTCTTTGGCAATATTCAAACCCCAAAACTGGTCATTGAAGAAGGGGTTGTCTTTGAGGGAAATTGCAAAATGAAAGATCTGGGAAAAGAGGCAGAGAAGGATCTTGTCTCATCTCCAAAGAAAACTGAAGGCCTTTCCGTTTTAAAATAACCAATATATCTTTCTTAAAAAGATTTAGGTAAGCAAGAGAGGTTTAGAATGATTTTAGAATCTTTACAAAAAATAAAGAAGGCAGAGACTGAGGCAAAAGAGAGAATAGAGAATGCCAAAGGAGAGGTGGTTAGCATAATCAGGACAGCTAAGACAGAAGCGGAAGAATTATTGGAAGAAAGGATGAGAAATGCCCAAAGCCAAGCGGAGCAGATGAGGGATGATGCCGTGGAGGCGGCAAGGAAAGAATGCAAAAATATTGCCAATGAGTGGAAAAAGGAAACAGAAGGTCTTAAGAAAGAAGCCCAAAAGAATTTAGGAAAGGCTAAAGAATTCATTTTACGTTCATTGTTAGGTTGAAATTATGTTAAGACCAACCCGGATGAAAAAGATACAAGTACTCGCATTAGAAGAATTTAGGTATGAGATAATTAAAAGACTGCAAGAACTCAGCGCTATCCATCTTACTGATTATTCTGAAAAACTTGGCCTACCTGAGTGGAAGGATCTGCTAAGACCCCATCCCTTGTCTCCAAATATCAGGAAGATAACAGCACTTAATATTGTGGTAAATCGGTTTTTAGATCTTTTTGAACGCTATGATCCTGAGCCAAAAGAGGGGTTTATAAAAGGAGTTTTTGCCCCTATGCCCCCGAAAAAGCTTGAAACCAGAGAGGTCTATGGTAAGGAGCTCATTGAGAATGTTGACGATAGGATAGAGAAGATCGAGGGAGAGGTAGAAGGGCCAGTTAAGGATCTAGAAAAGATTGAGGAAGAGATTGCAGAATCAGAGAGGATTAAAGGATTGTTAGACCTGATTTTAACCTTAGAGATAGACCTAAAACACATTGGGGAATCAGAGTTTTTGTCTGTCTTTTTAGGTATTATTCCAAAGGAAGAGATAGAGAACATAAGGGAAAAATTAAAGGAATTGACTGAAGGTAACTTTTATCTTGGGGTAAGGGAGACTTCTGAGAACAGGTTGTTACCACTATTAATCTGCCTTAAAGAACAAGCATCGCTGGTATTGGCTAATCTTCGCCGTATGAACTGGGAAAGGATTGAAATAGAGGGTCAGCAAGGAACGCCAAAAGAGGCAATAGACGCAATTAATAAAAAACTGATGGCATTAAACGAGGAGAAGAAAGCAAAAAAGGCAATCATTACTGATATAGCTAAAAGATGGCGAGATGAGCTTGAAAAATACCAGGAACTTTTAATGATTGAGAGACAGAGAGAGGAAAGCCAGAATAAGTTTGCCAAGATGGAGCAAGTTATAGCAATTGAGGGCTGGGTTCCGGAACACTTAGTTACCAAAGCCACTCAGGAGATAAAAAAGGTCAGCCATGAGGCGTGTGTGGTAGAGATATCGGATCCTGAGGAGATGGATGATGTGCCAGTACTGTTAAAAAATCCTAAAGTTGTCAGGAGTTTTGAGCTGTTAACACGGCTTTACGGCTTGCCAACCTATAATGGTGTTGATCCAACCCTGTTTATAGTTCCGGGTTTTCTCCTGTTTTTTTCAATCATGCTAACCGATGCAATGTATGGAGTAATTGCACTTGTTTTGGGTCTCCTGTTGATAAGAGGGGGAGGAAGATATAATCAGTTCATTAAGGATGCTGGCGTTATTCTTTCATTAGCGGGTGCGACTACTGTTGTTATTGGTGCTCTTTCTGGAGGATGGTTTGGCGGTTTTGGGCTTAAGTTACCTGTGTTAGCAGCCATGCAGGTATTTGATCCCATGGTTCAGGTGACAACATTTTTGCTGATCGCCCTCATTATTGGTCTGACCCATGTTAATGTAGGTGTAGTTATTAATGTATTGAATATGCTGAAAAGAAAGGAAATATGGAAGGCCTTAACTGGAAACCTGTGGTTTTTATTTGCTCAGCCAGGCATTTTTTTCTTTTTAGTAGGTTATAGGTCAGTGGGTTTAATATTCATAGCAATCTCGCTCATATTACTTTTATTGGGACACAAGGCAATGTCTATGTTTCAGGTAACTGGATTCATGGGTGATATTCTCTCTTACGCCAGGCTCATGGCCCTGGGATTGTGTACAACAGGAATTGCAATGACGGTCAATGTCCTTTCCGGCATGCTTTATGCTGGTGGTTCAATCGGAATCCTTTTCGCTATCGTTGTCTTTTTTATTGGGCACCTATTCAATTTTGTCATCAATGCAATGGGGAGCTTTGTTCATGGGCTCCGGCTACATTATGTAGAATTGTTTACCAAATTTTATGAAAGCGGGGGAGCTGAGTTTACACCCCTTGAGATGAGGCTTAAAACAGTAGAGATTAAATAAAAGGGAGGTATTTTTATGGAATTATCAACAGGAATAGTATTGGCAATTATTGGTGCGGCGATCTCTATGGGCGTTGCAGCTATTTGCTCTGGGATTGGAGTTGGTTTGGCAGGTATTGCAGGGGCTGGTGTTATATCAGAGGATCCAAAGAAGTTTGGTCCCATTTTAGTTCTCCAGGCCTTACCACAAACACAGGGAATTTATGGGTTTTTGGGGGCAGTTTTGATCCTCATTGGAGTCGGTGTACTCGGGGGAGCAATTAAGGAAATCCCTATAGGAATGGGTTATGCTGCACTTGGAGGAGGGATAGTGATTGGTTTAAGTAGTGCTACGGCCATTGCCCAGGGAGCTATAGCTGCCAGTGGCATGGGTGCTGTGGCAAAAAGACCAGAAACGTTTGGCCAGGCAGTTGTCCTCGCAGTCATGGCAGAGACCTTTGCTATCTTTGGTCTTCTTATAGCTATCCTGATTTTTGTCGGAACCAAGATTATGGGTGGTTAAATCAAAAACTCAGGGCTTCGCCCCAATTGGAATAATGGAATATTGGAATTATTGGTTTGACGGAAAAATAAAAAAGATTAAATACAGTTTTTTTGCTTTTAATACCCACCATTCCACCATTCCATGTGAATTGAATCGAGGGGAATTATGTCAGATGAAGGGGTTAACAAAATAATATCCCATATAGATGCTGAGGCTGGGAAGGAGATATCTGAGATCCTTCTTAAGGCTCAAGCTGAGGCAGAAAATATTAAAAAAGCTGCCCAGGAAAAAGCAGAGAGGGAGACAGAGAGAATCCTCTCAAATGGTAAAAGAGTCGCCTCACTCGAAGGGCAAAGGATAATTGCCGAAACTAAAATCGATGTTAGACGGAAAAAGATAGATGCTCAAGAAGAAGCAATTGCTGCTTCGTTTGAAGAGGCTAAAAAGGTTTTGGAAGAATTGGCTGAAAAGGGGAAATGGGATAATCTTGTATATAAGGATATCATGTTTAACCTGATTGCTTCCGCCTCTGAGGTTGTTGCCGGAAACAAACTTGAGTTAGTCTTTAACCAGAGGGACAGCAAGATCTTCAACAAGGAGATGTTGAAAGAAGTAGGTGAATTTGTCAAAAAGAGGACAGGAGGAGGCATATCTCTATCTTTATCAGATAAGACCATGCAGCTCCTTGGAGGTGTTGTTGTTAGGGATTTGGAAAAGCATGTTGAGGTTGACAATGCCCTTGAGACCAAATTAAACCGGCTTAAAGAGAGCAAAAGGGTAGATGTGGCCAAGATCCTATTTGGGGACAGGATATGATTGGAGATGTTCTTTCATACCTCTATGTTAATGCAAAGATAATGGCAAAAGAGGGGAAGTTTATTTCCTCATCAAGATGGGAGGATCTATGGGGATGTACATCGCCTGGAGAGATAGCCTCTCTTTTAGAGGGAACAGATTATTTTCCTTATCTCTCAGAAGGGGCAATTAATGAGGCCTGGGAATTAGAGAGGGCTATTTTAGAAGAGTTTTCCGGGGTAGGGAGGGAGATTTCAAAGATTATTCCTAAAGGAGCATGGCCAGTAAAAGAATATCTCTTGAGAAAATGGGATGTTATCAATCTAAGAACAGCTATAAGGGGAATACATGGAGGCTTAAAGAAAGAGGAAATAATGGAAACCTTTATAGATGGGGGCGAGCTGGACTTTACCTTTTTTCAGACCCTTATAGATGTAGAGGGCATGGATGATTTTGTTACCCTCTTGGCAAAAACCCCTTATCATTCCTTAAGCGACGGCCTGGTTAAATACAATGAGACCAATAATCTATTTTTTTTAGAGGCACCGTTAGATAAAATTTTTTGGGCAGATTTATGGCTAAAGATTTTAGATCTAAAAGGCATTAAAGAATTTAGAGATTTTATAGGGGCATGTGTTGAAACGCACAATCTCAAGATTATTTTAAGGGCAAAAAGTGACAGTCTCTCCTTGGAAGATATTGATCCTTTTTTAATACCTGAGTGCAAGTTGTTGAATGAAATGTTGTCGGCCTTTGACGAAGAGGGCCTGTCTGATCTTATACCCTTTCTGGAAGATACAGTATATTTTGAACCTCTTGTAACTGCTCAGGCTGAGTATGAAAGAAGCGGTTCTATTTTATCTTTTGAAGAGGTGCTCAATAACCTCGTGCTCAAAAAGGCAGAAGATATTAGGAAGAAAAAACCATTTGGCTCAGGGCCTCTTGTCGGGTTTCTTGTGTCAAAGGAGACAGAGGTAAAGAATCTTTTGACTATTGTTAGAAGCACTGAGGTTGATATGAACAGGGACGAGATTAGAGAATTATTAATGAGGAAGTAATGGAAATTGCCTTGATTGGAGATAGACACACAGTTTATGGTTTCAGGCTGGCAGGCATAAGAAAAACGTTCCTGATGGAGGAGATCAGAAAGGAAGGCGCAAGAGAGATATTAAAGGAGTTGTTTAGCGATAACATTGGCATAATTCTGGTTACCGAAAAGGTAGCAGAAGAAATAAGAAATATATTAGAAGAGGTGAATAAATTTAGGAAGGGCATAATGCCTATAATTTTGGAGATCCCGGATAGTGGTGGCCCCTTGATCAGCAAGGTTGACCCTATGCGGAAGCTTATTAAGAGAACAGTTGGTTTTGAAATAGCATAGTGAGGGAATTATGGCAGATCAAATAACAGGAAGGATCAAGAGCATTGCCGGCCCACTCGTAATCGCCAAGGATATGAGAGGTTGCGAGATGTATGAGGTTGTCAGGGTTGGCCAAGAAGGCCTGATGGGAGAAACAATAAAGTTAATGGGAGATTTGGCCTATATACAGGTTTACGAGGATACTACCGGGCTTAAACCAGGGGAAGATGTCGTGAGAACCGGCGCCCCCGTATCAGCGGAGCTTGGTCCGGGAATTATTACCAATTTCTATGATGGAATACAGCGGCCTCTGCTTGGAATTAAAAACCTGGCAGGGGATTTCATAACCAGAGGGATTGATGTTCCAAGCCTGGATCATGAAAAAAAATGGGACTTCAACCCAATAGTTAAAAAGGGCGATGAGCTGGGAGAGGGTGATATTGTAGGGCAAGTTCAGGAATCAAAGGTTATTATACAAAAGATAATGGTTCCACCAGGGATACAGGGTAAGGTAGTAGAGATTAAAAAAGGGAGTTTTACTGTTGATGAGGTTATTGCTGTTCTTGATAAAGATGGAGAAAAGAAAGAATTAACAATGAAACAAAAATGGCCCGTAAGAATAGGAAGGCCTTTAAAAGAAAAGCTTAACCCAGAGGTGCCACTGTTAACAGGCCAGAGGATTTATGATACTTTTTTCCCTATAGCCAAAGGCGGGACAGCTGCCATTCCCGGGGGCTTTGGAACTGGTAAAACGGTTAGCCAACATCAGTTAGCAAAATGGGCTGATTCCCAGGTTGTCGTATATGTGGGCTGTGGAGAAAGAGGGAATGAAATGACAGAGGTTTTAATGACCTTTCCCGAATTAGATGATCCAAGCACCGGGGAAAAATTAATGGAGAGATCCACCTTGATTGCCAATACCTCGAATATGCCAGTGGCAGCCAGAGAGGCCTCTATCTATACAGGGGTTACTATTGCTGAGTATTATCGGGATATGGGATATGATGTAGCCTTGATGGCTGACTCATCCTCACGGTGGGCTGAGGCATTGAGAGAGATTTCAGGAAGGCTGGAGGAGATGCCAGGCGAAGAGGGTTTTCCAGCCTATTTGGGTACCAGGCTTGCTGATTTCTATGAAAGGGCAGGCAGGGTAGTGACATTGGGGAAAGAAAAGAGGCTTGGATCAGTTTCAATTATTGGGGCTGTATCTCCTCCAGGAGGTGATTTCTCTGAACCGGTTTCGCAAAACACTTTGAGGGTGGTAAGTGCCTTCTGGGCATTAGACACAAACCTTGCAGACCGGAGACATTTTCCTGCCATAAATTGGCTGACGAGTTATTCACTCTATATTGATTTTGTAAAGGACTGGTATGATAAAAACATAGACAAGGAATTCCAAATCCTCAGAGGGGACATGATGTCTCTCTTGGAGAAAGAGGCCGAGTTGCAGGAGATTGTGCAGTTGGTTGGTCAGGATGCATTACCGGAATCAGACAGGGCCTTTTTAGAGGTGGCCAGGATGATCAGAGAAGATTATCTTCAACAACATGCCTACCATGAAATAGATTCTTATTGCTCTAAAGAAAAGCAGTATCTCATGCTTAAGATCATTATGAAATATTATCAAGAGGTCAACAAGGCAATTGAGGCAGGTATTATGGCGAGCAGAATAGCAGCGGTAAAGGTTAAAGATGAGATAGCCCGAATGAAGTATACGCCAAACCATGATTTTCCAGAGCGATATGAGGAATTAATAAAGGCCATTGAAATAGAATTTAAATCTTTGAGGGATCAAGAATGAAAGAGAAAGCTAAGGATATAAAATCAAGGGAGTACAGGTCTGTTACCCAGGTTGCAGGGCCTCTTATGATTGTCGAAGGTGTGGAAGAGGTGGCCTATGGAGAGGTTGTTTATATCCGGACACCTAAAGGTGACAATAGAATGGGTCAAGTCCTGGAGTCCCAGGAGAATCTGGCCATCGTACAGGTATTTGAAGGCACAAGAGGGCTTGATACAGACCAGACAAGAGTCAGATTTTCTGGGGACATTATGAGGATAGCTCTGTCCAAGGAGATTCTCGGAAGGTCCTTTGATGGTCTGGGCAGACCGATTGATGGTGGCCCGGAGATCATTCCAGAGGCTCGACTACCAATTATAGGTGCAGCTATTAACCCAACAGCAAGGGACTATCCGAATGAATTTATCCAGACCGGTATCTCCACCATTGATGGAATGAATACCTTAGTGAGGGGGCAAAAGCTTCCAATCTTTTCAGGCGCTGGATTACCTCATAATGATCTTGCTGCACAGATAGCAAGACAGGCTACAGTTTTGGGTTCAGAGGAACCTTTCTCTGTAATTTTTGCTGCAATGGGGATAACCCATGAAGAGGCAAATTTTTTCATGAATAGCTTTGAATCCACTGGAGCATTAGAAAGAATAGTTTCCTTTATCAATCTGGCAGATGATCCGGCCATTGAGAGGATTATTACCCCAAGAATGGCCCTTACAGCTGCGGAGTTTCTTGCCTTTAATTACGACACACATGTATTGGTTATTCTTACAGATATGACCAATTACTGTGAAGCCCTGAGGGAAATTTCATCGGCACGAGAAGAGGTTCCTGGAAGAAGAGGGTATCCGGGTTATATGTATACCGATTTAGCAACCAATTATGAGAGGGCCGGAAGAATCATAGGAAGAAAAGGCTCTATCACTCAGATGCCAATTCTCTCTATGCCAGACGATGATATAACACATCCCGTACCTGACCTTACAGGGTATATAACTGAGGGACAATTTGTTCTCTCTCGTGAATTACACAGAAAGGGAATTTATCCGCCCGTAGATGTTCTACCCAGTCTCTCAAGGCTCATGAATGAAGGGATAGGAGAAGGCAGAACAAGGGCAGACCATTTAGGGGTGTCCGACCAATGTTATTCTGGCTATGCTGAAGGAAGGGATGTAAGGAGTCTCGTTGCAGTTGTGGGAGAGGAGGCATTAAGCGAAAGGGATCGCCTCAATTTAAAGTTTTCAGATATTTTTGAAGAGAGGTTTGTCACACAAGGAGTGGATGAAAACAGAACTATTGAGCAAACACTTAATCTGGGATGGGAACTTCTCTCAATGCTCCCAGAGGGGGAACTAAAAAGGATAGACGAAAAATACGTTAAACAGTATTACAAGAAAGGGGCTTGATTATCAATTATCAATTAGCAATAACCAATAACGGGTAACCAGCAACGAGTAACGAATAAATGGCAGAGATTCTACAAAATGTTAAGCCCACAAGGATGGAGTTGTTAAAGCTTAAAAAAAGGGTGAAGCTCGCTGACAAGGGACATAGCCTTTTAAAGGAAAAGAGAGATGCCTTAATTTCCGAGTTCATGGTAGTGATCAAGGAGTATAAGGAGGCGAGAAAGAAGGTAGAGGAAAACTTAAAGATTGCCTTTTACAATCTTTTAATGACTGAGGTTTTGTTGGGATCTCGGGATTTAGAACAGATAAGTGGAATAACATTACGGGATATAGGCTTAGATTTTATGACCAAAAACATAATGGGTGTCTCGGTCCCTATTATGAAAATCGACAATATAGTGCGGAAGATACATGAGAGAGGATATGGCTTTTTAAGTACAAACGCAAAACTTGATGATGCCGCCAAAAGGTTTGAAGAGACCCTTTTATTAATTGTGAAGCTGGCAGAGGTGGAAGAGTCTGTCAGGAGGATTGCCGAGGAGGTAGAAAAGACAAAAAGAAGGGTTAATGCATTGGAATACATTGTTATCCCCAGGCTTAGGGCAACGATTAAGCATATTGAAATGAGGATGGAAGAGATAGAAAGAGAAAGTTTCTTAAGATTAAAAAAGATCAAGGCCTCTCTCGAAGCAAGAAAAAAGTAACCAGGATTTGAAAACCTTCCCTTATCACCAACAATTCCTTAACTAAACAACTTTAGGCACTTAAATCGTAACAGGGCACTAAGTGCATAGAAGCACAGATACAATGGATTACTGACAACTAACTACCGACACTATTGTGCATACAACATGACCGTTGGGCCAAGTAAAAGAAATAGGGCTTATAAAAGGGACAACAAGACAAAGTTGTTTTACCTATTTTTGATTGCACAGATTTGTGCCATATTTGGTATGGTTGTTGGGGTCCTTTTTTTTATTCTACGGATTATTAGAATTATTTGATAAAAAGCCTATCCTATTTACCCTGTCAGAAAAAAACCTTGCCATTTATGCGCACGTTAAAGAACCAATGGCTTTGAGCGGTGTTTAAAGCTTCGTTTAAACTTTCTAACAGGGTTTACTTTATCCTCCCTTTAAACACCTACATTTTTTTAGGCTTAATATCCCTTGACAAAACCTAAAGAGCATACTGCTATGGTAATACTATTTTCAATATCAATGTATTCTATATTTTGCAGGATACTGACTTTTTATCCGGTAAAGGAGCAAAGGCCAACATGAAAATAAA
>CAYTDY010000019.1:0-17280 GCA_964436665.1 uncultured Desulfobacteraceae bacterium | reverse complement strand
ACCAAATGCAGTAGGGAATTCTGTAAAAGTGGACGTTCTTGCAGAAATTGTTTAAATTTTTTTAAAGTAGTAAATGAAGGGGGTGAAGTGCATTACCCTGTCAGCATCAGGAAGTTCGAGGCGGGAATAAGAAAACAATTTCCAGGAAAGGCTTCGACTTTATTGGCCTTGTGAACTATCTGAAACAGGGGAATATTCATCTTTTTGCTGTAAAATTTTCCCGGCTTGCTTATGCTTGAGTCGCTTTCTTTCACCTCGAAAAGGGCAATCGGCTCATTGTCTTTCACCAGGGCAAAATCAACCTCGCGCTTTTCCTTATCCCTGATGTAAAAAATTTCAAAGTTCCCCAATCCGATCTCTGTGAACCTGGCTGCCATCCTTAGAAGATTCACAGCAAGAAAGTTCTCAAATCGCGATCCGCTATCGAAAAGTAATGACCATTCGAAGAAATACAGCTTTTTCTCTTTAATGATTGACCGCTTAATGTTTCTGCGCCAGGCCGAGATTGTAAAAACCAGATAAACACCATTCAATACTTCTATCCAATTTTTGATGGTCTTATGAGATACATTTAGGACATCAACCAGTGAAGGTATGCTCAGGTTAGATCCCACTTTCGTCGGCAGGATTTCCACCATCGTCTCAAGACCCCTTATATCCTGGATCCGTGAAAAATCCCGCACTTCTTCCTTGGTAAGGAGTGCTTTGTAATCATTTTGCCATCTCCGGTGAAATCTATCCGAACCCTTTAAAAACGGTTCCGGAAAGCCGCCCAACGTGAGGAGTTGTTCAAGCCCATCAATTGCTGCCATTGTATCCGCTTCTCGTGCGCGCCGGGTCAGGAATTCGCCATCAGTAAAAGGACGCTCGTCCTGAAGGAGATACGAGAAATCTCCCACGACTTCGGGGAGCCCGAGCGGAAACATCTGGTAGGAAAAGTAACGTCCGACCAGAGAATCACCTGATTTTCGCACAAACCCCAGACGGGCAGATCCCGTAACAAGAAGCCTCATTCTTTCCCGATTCGTATCATAAAATCCTTTCAATATATCTCTCCAAGCCGTATGTTTGTGTATCTCATCAAATACGAGGGGAACGGGCTTATTCTTGATTTTATCATCTATAACATTACGAAAATAGAGAGGGTTTTTTTTGTATTCCATCATGACCGAAGGATCATCCCAGTTGAAGTACGTATCCTCCGATCCGATAGATTCAAGCCACATCTTTGCAAACGTAGTTTTCCCAACTTGACGGGGACCGGTAAGAAAAATCATCTTATTGGTGGTCATTTCAGCATCAAATATGTATTTGTCGACCAGTCTTTCCATGGTGATCATTTTGCATATATGTCCAAAATAGTCAAGACTTTTTTGGATTGTTATTCAAAATGGTCGTAAAAATGGACTTGAATGGGGGTGAAAGGAGTCGTTATTTCTAAAAAAACTTAAAATGTGACGTTGGTATGAATCTGCGGCTCAGATCTTTCTTTTTGACGAATTCACCCCCTCGCTTAGCTCTCATGAATTGTTGAAACAGTGTTCAGGATATTTCCCACAATAGATTCTTATTCGGTTTGCCACACTGAGGCAGCCATTATCTGAAACAGGGGCTCTATTCATTTAGCCACATACCTCCCCAATATTATCAGCCCCTTCTCCAAAGAACAATAAAGTACCTTGTCTATCGCAAAAAATATTATAAAGGGAAACACAGGACATCTGATCAGTCACAGAATTTTGGGGCTGATATTTGCCATTTGGCATGATATATTGCCAAAAAATGGAGGTTTGCTATGGAAACAACATTAGACAAATTCGGACGGATCGTTATACCGAAGCGTGTGCGTGATGATTTAGGTTTAAAACCCGGGGCAGTATTGCAGATCGAACAGGCCGATCAAAAAATTCTTATGGAGCCAGTTAATGAGGAACCGCACGTAGTGGTAAAAAATGGAGTATTGGTATTTTCAGGCACTGCAACTGGAGATCTTGTGGGTGCAATCCAGACTCATCGTCAAGAACGCCTGAGTGAAGCAGGTTCCGGTATTAGAAAATGAAAACGTTATTCGATACTTCTGTCCTTGTGGCGCGGAGGAAAAGTGGCTCTTAAATAAATAAAAATCTATAGGTCAGGGATTGAATCCGCCGAAGACGGACAAGGATTCATTCCCCGATAAAACCACCATTCTTTATCTTAAGAAAGAGGATTTTTTGATTGGCTACTTCTAACAGAGTTAAGACCAGCAACCCTGCGGATAATATCCGAAGTGGAAATACCTGGGAAAAGGGGTATTCGCTTGACCTCACCCCCTGTTTTTTTTATTAGTTCAGCTCCTATTATATCATCTTCAGCCCAATCTGCCCCTTTGACTAAAACATTAGGCTGTAGATATTTGATTATGGTCAGGGGATCTTCCTCATCAAAAATAACTACCCCATCAACAAAACAGAGAGCAGCAAGCAATTCTGCCCTTGCTCCCTCAGGCATCAAGGGACGATTTTTTCCTTTTATGCTCCTAACAGATCTGTCGCTATTTAAGCCAACTATTAAGTAATCACCGCACTTCTTAGCTTCAGAAAGATATCGTACATGACCCTGGTGAAGGATATCAAAGCAGCCATTGGTAAAAACTATCTTTTGGCCTTCCTTTTTAGCCCTTTCTACCACCTCTTTCATTGTTGATTGGTTTTTTATTTTTGACAGGTATTCTTCCATTCGAGATATCTTTTCACATATCCATCTATCATTTGGGCCTGATTAACATTTAGTATTTTAGCATAGGCCATTAAAAATCCTTTCAGATAAACAAGGGCGGGAAGTTTTTCGAAATGCTCTTCCTCAATATCCTCTAAAGTTTTCTTTGGTATATTTGTCTTTATGTATATTTCTTCAAGGCTGATTTCTCTATCTAACCTAACCATCTTAATGTTTTTGCCAGTTACAGAAGTTTGGCTGTCGAAGAGTTCGAGATTGCTACCAGCGGGTTGGGCCTCACTCTCTGTCTTTTCTTCCTTTTGACTAAGAATCTCTACACTTACCTCCCTCAGCCTACCTTTGGCAATATTAAAACCTTCCAACCCGATTTCTTGAGGAGAAAGTTCTCCCTTTTCAATCAAAGAATGATTGTATTCTCTTCTGAGCTGGCTGTTAGTCAGAGTTTTGTATGCATCAAGCAAACGGGAAAGTATTTGTTCTCTTTCCTTTTGTGTCAAGAGTGAATATGTGGGAATAGAATCAGTTGAGTATATGCTCATAGACTGGTCATATGCAGATCGAACCTCCTCAAAAGAGGCCTTAGGAGAAAGACCAAGTAAGTTGTAGTAGTTTTGTTCGGTTAGCCTCTTCATTAATCACCGAATATTGAGTTATAAAAATTTAATCCTAATTGATAACTGGGTGATATCTTTTGGCTAATTTTTGTTATTTCCTTAAATGCCTTAGAATGAGGGAAATAAGCCATTAGTGATTTCTTCTGGAGTAACCCTTTATTAATTTTATTGTCATAGCTTACACTTCCCAAGAAATCAATCGGGATACCAAAGTATTTCCTAGCTGCTATAGCCATCTTCTCTCCTATGTCCCTGTCTTTGTTTGTCTTTACCTGGTTAACGATTAATTTAATATCTAAGCTTGATAGATAGCCTGCTATAGCGTCTCCAACCTTTGGTTCGATTTTTTCTATAGCTTCCAGGAGATCAAAGACTGAGTCGAATTTGTGTCCCTCCCTGTGCCTGACACCTTTGTCTATCAAAGATCTCACCGTTTTTTGGCTAATCATCTTTCTTAGATAGCGGAAAAGAAGGGCTTTGGTAAAGCGGTATGTATTCTCAATGGATGTGGGTTCCGGTGATGTTATAAGCAAACCACAATGGGAGATCAAAAAAAAGTCGAGGATATTAAAGGATGTACCAGGTCCCATATCTATCAAAATGAATCTATAATTCATCTTTTTTATATTGTTCAGCATCTTTAGCTTTTGTCCATAGGACAGATTGGCTATCCCTATCATATCTTGGGCACCAGAAATTAGTTTAAGATTGTTTATCCCTGTTTTGGTTACGATACTATCAATAGCTAATTTTTTTTTGGCAACAAAATCAGATATGCCTGTGCGTGGCGGTGCTAAGCCCAAAAAAGTATGTAGATTAGCCGTTCCAAGATCACCATCTACCAGCAGAACTTTATTCCCTCTATCAGCCAAACAGATCCCTATGCTTGCAGTGATTAGACTTTTGCCGGTGCCCCCCTTCCCTCCACCAATGGATAGTATATAATTTTCTACTGTTATATGTTTTTTTATTACCATTTCTTTAGCAATTGCCAACCATAGGGATTTAAATTGCAATTAAATTAACAGTTGACTATATCGATTGCAACTTTTTTCTGAATGTTCAATAGGTTATATTATTTTTAGTTCTTTTTTCTTCAATCAACCAGGGTTCTGGCCAGTGTCAGGCAAATAACAGCAATAGCCCCTGATTTTTTCAGAGTCCTGGCACATTCGTTCAATGTATGCCCGGTTGTAAAGACATCATCAACCAGTATTATATTTTTATCCTCTATGATTTCAGAATTTAGAACAGAAAAGGCATCTTTAACGTTCTTTCTCCTTTCTTCTCTTTTAAGGCCTGTCTGGGCTCTTGTATATCTTTTTCTGATAAGGGATAGATAATCTAATTGAGTTCCAAGATATGAGGCAAGCACCTTGGCCAATAAAAGACTCTGGTTGAAGCCCCTTTCCCTTAATCTGCGCCTATGTAGGGGAACAGGGATAGTTAAGAAGTTATTAGGATTAGGTACCCATTCTTTAGCAAAAGAAGACAATAAAGCACCAAGAGAGGAAATTAAATGAGTTTCCGAGTTATATTTGAATCTTTGTATGGCTTCCATAAGGGGGCTCGAGTAAAAATAAGGGGCTCTGACAAAATTATACCAAGGCCTTTTGCGAAGACAATTCTCACAGAGATGGTCTTGTCCTGTTGATGTAGGGAAAGGGAGGCCACAGATAGTACACATCGGATGAGTTACATGGGTTAGGTTAGCTAAACAATTATTGCACAAATGAGGTAATAGGTGGCGATCTTTATCATGAGATAAAAAGTGGCCGCAGATATGGCAGCGTGGAGGATATATAATGTCAATCAAATGGGAAAGGAATTTCATTAATGTGGTATCTCGAAATTTCTATAACCTGTTGAAATCACAGTACTTTTGATGGAAATTTATTTATGCCCGCCCGCCATCGATCTTGCTCAGGCCCTGCCCGACGGACGGGAGGCGGGCGGGCCAATACTCCAATTTAGGTGAAGCCCATAAACTCATTATAGCCTATTTTGTCTTTATTGAAATATAAAAAAGGCGACCAAAAAAGGATTGGTCGCCCCAAGATTAAAAGTAGTACTATTATCTATGATAGTTACATCATTCCACCCATTCCACCGCCGTATCCACCTCCTGGAGGCATTGCCGGTGCTGGAGGTTCTTCTTTTGGCTTTTCAGCTACCATAGCCTGGGTCGTTAACATCAGGCTAGCGACAGAGGTGGCATTCTGAAGGGCAAATCGTGTAACTTTGGTCGGATCAATGATCCCAGCCTTGGTCAGGTCTTCATATTGACCTGTCTCAGCATTTAAACCAAAGGCACCCTTTTCTTCTTTGACTTTCTCTACCACCACAGATCCTTCCATGCCAGCATTGTTGGCAATTTGACGTACCGGGTCTTCCAGAGCTCTCATGACTATATTAACCCCAAGCTGATCATCTCCTTCTAGTTTTAACTTGGATAAGGCAGGTATGCATCGGATAAAGGCGATACCGCCACCAGGAACGATTCCCTCTTCCACTGCTGCCCTGGTAGCATTGAGGGCATCTTCAACCCGTGCCTTCTTTTCCTTCATCTCTGTCTCTGTAGCAGCTCCAACATTGATAACAGCTACACCACCAATCAACTTGGCCAGGCGCTCCTGGAGCTTTTCTCTATCGTAGTCTGATGTGGTATCGTCTATCTGAGTCCTGATCTGTTTTACCCTTCCTTCAAGGTCACTCCTCTCTCCGCCACCATCGATAACAGTTGTGTTGTCTTTATCTATATTAATTGTCTTTGCTGTGCCAAGGTCATTAATACTTATATTCTCTAATTTAAGGCCCAGATCCTCAGAAATTACCTTACCTCCTGTAAGAATGCCAATATCCTCAAGCATGGCCTTACGTCTATCTCCAAAGCCAGGTGCTTTAACAGCAGCTACCTTCAGGGTCCCCCTCAGTTTGTTAACCACCAGAGTGGCCAGGGCCTCACCTTCTACATCCTCGGCAATGATTAACAGTGGTTTTCCCATCTTGGCGATCTGTTCAAGCAGAGGAACCATATCTTTCATATTGCTGATCTTTTTTTCGTGTAATAGAATATAAGGTTCTTCTAATGAGGTCTCCATCTTTTCAGCATCTGTTACAAAGTAAGGGGAAAGATAACCTCTGTCAAACTGCATTCCCTCAACAATCTCGAGGGTAGTATCCATACTTTTGGCCTCCTCAACGGTTATAACACCCTCTTTTCCAACCTTGGACATGGCCTCAGCAATAATATTTCCAATAGTCTGATCATTGTTTGCTGAGATTGTGCCCACCTGAGAAATTTCCTGCTGCTCTTTTGTTGCTTTGGACATCTTTTTCAGCTCTTCTACCACAACATCTACCGCCTTTTCGATTCCCCTCTTGAGGGCCATAGGATTAGCACCTGCTGTGACAAGCTTTGCGCCTTCACGATAGACTGATTGGGCTAATAGCGTGGCTGTTGTTGTTCCATCCCCTGCTACATCCGATGTCTTGGAGGCAACCTCTTTGACCATCTGAGCGCCCATGTTTTCAAACTTGTCTTCGAGCTCGATCTCTTTGGCCACGGTAACACCATCCTTGGTAACGGTGGGTGATCCCCAAGACTTCTCTAAAATAACATTTCTTCCTTTTGGGCCAAGGGTTACTTTAACAGCCTCGGCTAGTGTGTCTATGCCTTTGGCTATTAGCTCCCTGGCCTTGTTATCATACCTGATTTCCTTTGCTGCCATAGCTCACTCCTCCTCAAATTTTAAAATTAAAATAATTATTTAACAATGGCAATAATGTCTTCTTCTTTCATGATGAGGTGTTCTTCACCCTCTATGGTAATATCAGTTCCTGCATACTTGGAAAATAATACCCTGTCACCCTTCTTAACATCTAAGGGTATCTTTTTGTTTCCCTCTCCCTCACTCTTTCCGCTTCCAACAGCAACAATAATCCCTTCAATCGGTTTTTCTTTGGCTGTATCAGGGATTATGATGCCCCCTTTAGTCTTTTCTTCTTCCTCAATTCTTTTTACAAGTACTCTGTCATGTAATGGTTGAATTTTCATCATTGCCCTCCGTATATTTTCTTTTGGAAATAAACATGCGTTGAAAGAATAATGACTAAAATAAAAATGTCAAGCCCTCAGATTCAAAAAATTTTTGTCATAGGTTAGCACATTAATTATTTAAGACCCATTTTATTTTGGGAGTCACTATAAAAATAAAAAGAGATAAAAAGAGATTTCTTGACATAACTTCTGAACATAATTAAGCTTATTTATATTAATACTAAATAAATTTGATGTAAATAGCCAGGAGGATAGATCATGCCTATTTATAGTTGGGCTGGCAAGAACAAAAAAGGACGTTCCTTGAAAGGTGAATTAGAGGCTGCTGATGAAAGGATAGCCAGGATACAACTGAAGAAGCGGAGTATCGAAATTACCAAACTCAAACTAAAGCCTAAAGACATATTTGAAAATGTTTCATTTATGCAGCCTAAGATCACCAAAAAAGATATTGTTATCTTTACCAGACAATTCTCTACAATGATAGACGCAGGCCTTCCTCTTGTTCAGGGATTGAATATCTTGGCGGAGCAGATGGAAAACAAGACGTTTAGAGGTATTCTTAAACAGATAACGAGGGATGTGGAAGGCGGTTCAACCTTAGCAGATGCCTTGGGAAAACATCCCAAGATATTTGATACCTTATTTGTCAACTTAGTTGCTGCTGGAGAGATTGGTGGTATTCTTGATACTATTTTACAGCGCTTGGCTGCATACATTGAAAAGGCTGAAAAGCTAAAATCCCAGATAAAAGGTGCTATGACCTACCCTATTGTTGTAGTAGCTATTGCCTTTATTGTCATTGCTGTTATTATGATCTTTGTCATTCCTGTGTTTCAGGATATGTTTTCGAGTTTTGGAAAGGCACTGCCGGTACCAACCCAGATAGTGGTTGCAATGAGTGATTTTACTAAAGGTAACATACATTATATGATTATAGGGTTGATTGCCTTTATCTGGCTCTTTAAGAGATATGCTGGAACAAGTTCTGGAAAAAAGAATATAGATACTATTTCACTAAAACTTCCAATTTTTGGTCCACTTATTAAAAAAGTGGCTGTTGCCAGGTTTACAAGGACTCTTGGCACTATGATCAGCAGTGGGGTTCCTATCTTAGATGCCTTGGAAATAACAGGCAAGACAGCCGGAAATGTAATAGTGGAACAGGTTATTTTTGACGCAAGAAGCAGCATTGCTGAAGGTCAAACAATTGCTGAACCACTTTCCGAGACAGATATATTCCCTGGCATGGTAACCCAAATGATTTCCGTTGGAGAGGCAACTGGTGCTTTGGATGCCATGCTGGAAAAGATAGCCGATTTTTATGACGATGAAGTTGACGCTGCGGTTGCTGCCATGACATCTATGCTGGAACCACTCCTGATGTTGTTTTTAGGCGGTTCAATCGGAGGTCTGGTTATTGCCATGTATCTTCCCATATTCGGGATGGCTGCGGCAATGGGCTGACTTAAACAACTATGGTCAAAACGGATCGAGACTATGCAAAGGAAGAGACGCTTTCTCGCCTTCAATTATTGATGTTTCTGAGGGTGGGCTTTGTTTCCCTTCTTTTAGGCGTGGCCATTATTATTCAGGTAAGGGAGACAAAGACCTATTTTGGTGAGATCTTAAATGCCCATTATTTCCTTATTGCTTTAATCTATTTCCTCACCTTTTTTTATGTAGTTGCACTTAAATACATAAAAAATCTTTCTAAGCTTGCCTATCTACAACTTCTTCTGGATACCATTTTTATTACAGCCATCATTTACACAACAGGCGGCATTGGAAGCATGTTCTCTTTTCTTTACCTGTTGAACATAATCTCAGGAAGTATAATCCTTTATCGCCGGGGTGGAACAATAATAGCCTCTTTTAGCAGTATTCTATATGGCGCAATTCTTGATTTAAGTTATTATGAATTGATTAACCCCATTGGTTACCGTTTTCCCTATATCCAGGAGTACCAAAGTAGTGAAATCTTTTATAGGATTCTTGTTAATGTAGCAGCTTTTTACCTGGTAGCCTTTTTGAGTAGTTTTTTATCAGAGCAGATCCGAAAAAGCAGGGCTGAGCTCAAAGACAAACAGAAAGATATAGCCGATTTGGAGATGCTCAAGGAGAATATTATTCAGAGTATCTCCTCGGGACTTATTGCATTAGACGAGCATGGCAAGATCATTGTCTTTAATAGAGAAGCGGAAAAGATATTTAATATTGATTCTACAGATGCTATCCAAAAGGATATCAATGATATAATACCTTTTATAATGCCCTATCTTAAGGTTAATAATCCAAATAAGTTCAGCCAACTCTCTTATAAAAGAAATGAGGATCAGCAAATCGATCTCCTTTTGAACGTTTCTCCTTTAACAGAATACGATGGAAGTAAGAAAGGGGAGATACTCGTCTTTCAGGATACGACCAGAATTAGGGAGATGGAACAAGAGGTAAAGAGAATGGAAGATTTAGCCATGCTTGGAGAATTGGCTGCTGGAATTGCACACGAGATAAGAAACCCTTTAGCTTCGATAAGTGGTTCTATACAGGTCTTAAATGACAGCCTATCAAAAGAAGATACTCATGTTAACGAAAGGCTGATAGGGATTATGTTGAGAGAAGTAAACCGATTAAATCATCTTGTGAATGATTTTTTGCAGTTTGCTAGACCCCAGAGGGCTGAGATTGAAGAATTTGATCTTAACCAATTGATTATGGATACCCTTTATATCTTTAAAAATAGCCAAAACTGGTCTCAAGATTTAGATGTAGAAACAAAATTTTTTAGCCCCTTAAAGATTAAGTCCGACCCACAACAGCTCAAACAGGTATTCTGGAATATTTTTCTGAATGCATGCGAGGCCATGCCTAAGGACGGATTTATTTGTGTTAGTACAGATAAAATAACAGAGTTTAATGTATCAGATGAGCGCGTAGAGTCAGTAAGGGTAAAAGTAGAGGATAATGGGCCAGGTATAGATCCTAAAGTGATTAAGGATATGTTTAAACCTTTTTCTACAACTAAAAAGGATGGATCTGGCTTAGGTTTGGCTATAGTTAAAAGGATTGTGGAGGGTCTTAGGGGTGAGATTTCAGGCCAAAACATTGCCAATGGAGGGGCGGCTATAACCATCCTTTTGCCTCTTTATATTGAAAATTGATACTTGAAACTTGGTGAAAATTCGACCTGCCTTGACGCAACGCGCTTTAACTCACTTAGATTTTAGTTCCAGGAATGCATATATATCAACAACCTTGGTTTTCCAAAATAATACACCCAAGTAGATATCTGGGGGAGGAGATAAATTCTATCAAGAAAGATCCTTCCAATGTTGAGGTATCTATTGCTTTAGCATTTCCTGATATTTACGAAATTGGGATGTCCCATTTGGGGCTAAAAATTTTGTACCATATCTTAAACTCACAGAACTGGCTTTCTGCAGAAAGGGTATTTGCTCCATGGGTAGATTTAGGCTCCGAGCTTAAAAAGAGAAACATTCCTCTTGCCTCCCTTGAGTCAGACAGGCCTATATCAGAATTTGATATGGTTGGTTTTAGTTTGCAGCATGAACTCTGTTATACCAATATCCTGTCCATGCTTGATCTTGCAAATATCCCATTTTTATCTGAGGATAGGGGGGTTATGGATCCACTGATTATCGCTGGTGGTCCCGCATGTTTTAACCCGGAACCAGTGGCCAAGATATTTGATGCCATTGTTGTTGGCGATGGAGAGGAAGTCATACTTTCTATCTGTAGAACTGTGAGGGAATGGAAACCAGACGGGAAAAAGAGCAGGTTTGAGTTGTTAAAAGAGCTCTCAAAGATTAAAGGCATCTACATCCCTTCTTTCTTTAAAGTTCATTATAATGCAGAAGGAGTTATACAGCATTTCGAATCCTTGATAGAAAAATATACAGGTGTTGAAAAGGCTATAGTACCTGATCTTAATTGTTACCCCCTTCCCTCAAGGCAGATAGTTCCATATACCGAGCTGGTTCATGATAGATTCGCCATCGAGATTGCCAGGGGATGTAGCCGGGGTTGTCGTTTTTGTCAGGCCGGGATGATATATAGGCCAGTCAGGGAACGGGATCCTCTTGAAATATTGCGTGTAGCTGAAAACGGTTTAAATGAGACAGGATTTGAGGATCTCTCCCTTCTCTCATTAAGTTCAGGTGATTATAGCTGTATCGTCCCTTTATTAAAGGAATTGATTGAAAGAGTTGCAGATAGACATGTTGCTGTTAGTTTCTCGTCTTTAAGGATTGATAGGGTTATTTCTTTATTAATAGAAGAGATAAAGAAGGCCAGAAAGACTAGTTTTACTATTGCACCTGAAGCAGGAAGCCAGAGGCTTAGAGATTTTATTAATAAGGGATTGACGGATGATGAAATCTTAAATACAGCCAGGGACATTTATGAGGGAGGTTGGAACCTAATTAAACTTTACTTTATGATAGGGCTTCCATATGAGGTAGATAGTGATCTAATGTCCATAGTTGAATTAAGTAAGAAGATTTCTAAATTAGCTCCCAAGGGAAGAAAGGGACATGTGCTGAATGTAAGCATTGCCTCCTTTGTTCCCAAGGCACATACTCCTTTTGCATGGATACCCCAGATTGAACTGGAAGAGAGCAAGCGAAGAATTAATCTTATCAGAAAAAAACTGCAGAACAGTAAGGTGAGGGTTAAGTGGAATAAACCAGAGGCTAGCTGGCTGGAGGGAATTTTTTCAAGGGGTGATAGGAGGTTAACCAATGCTTTAGTTGAGGCCTGGCAACACGGTGCACGTTTTGATAGCTGGAGTGAGCATCTTAACTTAGATATCTGGAGGGAGGCCTTTAAAAGGCACGGCCTTGATCCAGATTTTTACCTTCTCAGAGAAAGGGATCATGTAGAGATTCTACCCTGGGAACATATCCATTCAGGAGTATCTAAGGAATTCTTACTAATGGAGTGGCAAAGGGCTATGGAGGGCGAGAAAACACCCGATTGCAGGGAGCATTGTTCGAAATGCGGTGTCTCTGATGACCCCAAGATTTCCCCGGTTTTATTTGATGGCCGGCGTGTCTTGAAAGAAAAAAGCCCCTCTCAATTAAAAGAATCAAGGGTGCAAGTTAAAAGGTATAGACTACGATTTACAAAACTTGATAAAGCTCGATATCTTAGCCACTTAGAGCTTGTTAGGTTGTTTATAAGGGCATTCAGAAGGGCCGGAATAGATTTGGTTTATTCGGATGGTTATCATCCCATGCCAAAGATATCCTTTGCATTGGCTCTGCCTGTGGGAATAGAAAGCCTGAATGAAATAATGGATGTTCGGGTTAAAGATTCGCAAAACGCATCTCTAACAATTGAGCGGCTTAACAAGGAACTACCTTCTGACATCAGGGTCCTTTTTATGGAGGAGATATTAGTAAAAGCCCCATCTCCCCAGATCAAAGAAAGCTATTTTTATATCAAGATAAATGGATTTTTCAAAAAAGAGGACCTGGATAGGTTTTTAGGAGTAAATACCTATCCAGTAATCAGGCAACATAGAAATTGTGTTAGAACAGTTGATATTCGATCTCAGGTGAAAGCGATAAATTTGTTATCAAAGAACGAGATAGAATTGATTGTAAAACATGGAGGAGGCCCAGAAATGAAGCCCCACGAGATTATAAAAGAGGTATTTACCCTCTCCAATGGCCAGATCGAGGGGATGAGGGTTCTAAAAACAAAATGTGTCTTTATCTGAGGCATGGAAATGACCAATGAATTAGTTATAAATGCCAGACCACATGAGATAAGGGTGGCCTTGGTAGAGAACGGAACGGTGGTTGAGCTCCATATCAAAAGAGGCTTTGAGCAGGAGCTCATAGGAAATATTTTTCTTGGGAGGGTGTTACGGGTTTTACCTGGAATGCAGGCAGCCTTTGTAGATATAGGCATAGATAAATCAGCTTTCTTATATGTAACAGATGTCTACAATGATCTTCGATATTGGGAGCAGCTTATGTTGCAAGAAGGAGATGAGGATAATAGCTTGGAGACTGTTACACCTTTGCGGAACCGGTTTTTAAAAAGGAGTGATATTAATATAGAAGATCTTTTACAAGAAGGTCAGGAGATCTTGGTTCAGGTTTCTAAGGAGCCTTTGGGTACAAAAGGTGCCAGGTTAACCTCTCACATAACCCTTCCTGGACGTCATCTGGTTTTTATGCCGACTGTTGACCATATTGGTATTTCACGCAGAATAGAGGATGAGAAAGAAAGAACCAGGTTAAAGAAGATTATGCAAGAGTTAAGACCCCCTCGCGCAGGTTTTATTGTGAGGACAGTAAGCGAGAGGGCACCCAAAGAAAAGTTAAAATCTGAGATGGAGTTTTTAACCAGATTGTGGACGAATATTCAGGCGAGGAGAGAAACATCATCTGCACCCAGTCTTCTTCACAAGGAATTAACTATTATATTAAGGGCTGTGCGTGATCTTTTTACCAA
This sequence comes from uncultured Desulfobacteraceae bacterium, assembly GCA_964436665.1. Classification (GTDB taxonomy): domain Bacteria; phylum Desulfobacterota; class DSM-4660; order Desulfatiglandales; family B25-G16; genus CAYTDY01. The sequence continues at coordinate 3,402 of CAYTDY010000019.1, read as the reverse complement.
AGAGATTGATAGGTTAGTTATCGATTCAAGGGAGGAACATCAACTAATAATGGAGTTCATAAAGACATTTGCCCCAAATCTTAGGCATTCTGTTGAACTCTATGAAGGTAGGGAGCCTATATTTGATGCCTATGGTATAGAGGTGGAGATAAACAGGGCCTTGGATAAAAAGATATGGTTAAAATCTGGTGGATATATTGTAATTGAATCAACAGAGGCCCTTACAGCTATAGATGTTAATACAGGAAGCTATGTAGGAAAAAGAAACCTGGAAGAAACAATTGTAAAAACAAATCTGGAAGCAGTTAAGGAGATTGCCTATCAAATAAGATTAAGAAACATTGGGGGCTTGATTGTCATTGATTTTATAGATATGAATAGAGAAGCGGACAGGGGAAAGGTCTTTCTGGCCCTAAGAGAGGCCTTGGAAAAAGATAGGGCCAGGACAACTGTCTTGAAGATGTCGGAATTGGGGCTGATTGAGATGACCAGGCAAAGGATAAGGGAAAATATAAATCTTTTTTTAACTGAACCTTGTTTATACTGTGAGGGAAGGGGACGCCTTAAGTCAGCGACTACAATTTGCTATGATATCTTCAGGGATATGGAAAGAGAGCCGGTCTCGAGCGAGGAGGGTAAGATCTATCTTTTGGCAAATCCTGAAATAGAGAAGGTTCTAAAAGAGGAAGAAAGATATTCTATTATGGAATTGGAAAAAAGGATCAATCGGCGTATTATAATAATCGGAAAAAACGATTTTCACCTTGAGCAGTATGAAATAAGCCTTCAGTAGGTATTTTCATCATTTGAGGCCAAAAGAGGGAATAAGCTTTGGTATCTTACCATTGATCTCATCAACCAGCCCTTGAAGCCACTCCGTGCCAAGTTCAGTTACATGATTTTCTGTCTCCTTGATAACCCTAAGGTAATTCCCCCCTTTTTCATTTATTTTTTGTTGAATGAGGGCCAAGAATTCATCCCTTTTTTCCGGATCTCCCTCTTTTTTAAGACAGCCTGTTAAAGATTCCTCTATCTTGGGCCATTGTTCGAAGAGTTCTCTCCTCAGCTGAAGTTGTCTTTGTAAGGCATGTTCTTTCATCACCTTCTTATATGATTCAATTGACTGAGGCATCTTATCAGCGACCTCTTTTAACCTTTTTAATCTTTCAGTAACTACCATTTCTAACTTTTCTAATGCACATTCATGAAGGATCTTCCCCATTGGATTTGTTCCAAAAAAGAGAGAGCGGACATCAATATACCATCTCCTAAGGGCAATGATATTGGCTATGTAATTAATATTATTGGCTAAGATTCTTTTGAGGCCCGGATAAAGCCCGGGATAAATAGGCTGTTGTTTTTTTAAGCTGGATCCAGAAAACAGTAGACCATCTCCTTTAAGGAAATCTTTCCGATAGGTGGTTCCAGCGGCGATAACCGTTCCATAACCTATCCTGACTGGTCCGACCAATCCCCCTTGTCCACCTAAGAAGATTGGCTTTTGATTCAACATGACCCCCTTGGGAACATCACCAATGAGAGAGGGAGCAGCCTTATCCTGGTTCGGTGTGTAATTAAAATGAATATATGAACTTCCGACCTCACTGTGATTTTTTCTGCTCGTGCCTCCAGCCATCAGGCAATCACAGAAATTTATAAGGCTTCCAAGTGTGACAAAAGGAAATAGAATGGTCTGTTTAAGTCCCACTGTATGGGCACCATTGGACTCTTCCTCTAATAAACATCCTCCCCTAATATGGGCACCTGATCCTAAGATAACCTTTTCTAAAAAGGTTGATTGTGAAAAAAACCCTCCTTTTAGTTTTACATGAGGACCTAACTGGCAGTTTTCAATTGTCACAGGGCCCTCGTAGCCAATTTCGCATCCGGCCATTATTAAGGTGCTGGAGCCATAAATCTTGCACCCGGAATGGATTACGACCCTATCATCTGATATTCTATCAACAGATACCTCTTCCCCTATGGTAACAGTTTCTGGACGGTCAATCCTGACCCCCTTTTTTATAAGCTGTTCAGCCTTAGAATTATTTGGTGCATCTTTCATTATCTATCTAATTCAATGTCTCGGTGTGTTAAGGTTATAAAATTTGTTGTTTTTTTAAGTTCTCTATAAATAGTATCAGCAATACTTACAGATCTGTGTGTCCCTGCTGTACATCCCACAGCAATGGTCAAAGATGTTTTCCCCTCTTTTTCGTAAAGTGGGATGAGGTAGTTAAGAAGGGCTGAATATTTCTTAAGGAAGCTATGTGTCTCTTTCCACCTATCCATATATTTTTTGACCCGTGGAGAAGTGCCATCAAGATTTTTTAGTTCTTGAACAAAGTAGGGGTTGGGCAGGAACCTAACATCAATAACGAGATCTGCATCATGTGGAATTCCGTATTTGTATCCAAAAGATAGGAGATAAAGCTTCATCCTTTTTGCAGGAACTTCCTTTAGTGCATGATTTAAGATTATCTCCTTTAATTCATGAACATTATAATTTGATGTGTCAATTACAAGATCTGCATTCTCCCTCAGCTCTTTCAATTCCTCTCTTTCAGCTTGAATCCCTTCAAGGATGCTCTTTTTTTCACTAAGGGGATGTTTTCTTCGAGTCTGACTGTACCTCCTTAATAGTGCCTCGGTAGAGGCCTCAAGAAAAAGGATCTCGAATAAATATCCTTCTTCTTTTAGTGTGGTAAAAATATCAGGAAATCTTTGAAGGAAATCTTTTTCCCTGAGATCCATAACTAGGGCAATTTTAGTTATTTCTGAACCAGTTTCTGTCTTGAGCTCCAAAAATTTGGGTAGTAGGATCACTGGCAGGTTATCTATACAGAAGAAACCAGCATCTTCAAGGGCATCTATTGCTGTGCTTTTTCCTGATCCTGAAAGACCAGTAATAATTATAATTTTTATATTTTTCACTTATCCAGAGTTTGTCAAATGGTTGAGTAATAAACCAAATTCACCAATTTACGCGCTTCCTTCCAACAATATAAATCTATAATTCTTAAACCTTTCAGTTTTCATCTTTTAACACAATAAACTATATTAATCCACCATCTGAAATAATAAGGCCCTGGTTCGGAGACCAACAATACCATCGGCCATTAAACCGAAGACTCTCTGGAATCTCGTCGCTTCTCCAAGTAAGCTGTTAGCTTTTTGCAAGTCATGTATAATTGCTTGATAATTGTGTAGGCGATTGGTCAGCCAAATTAGTCTTTTGCCTTCATTAAATAATAGAAGGGCATCCCTAATATTAAGGAATCTACGTTTTTGCCCTCTCTTTTTCTAGGCTAATGACAATGGGTAATAACAGCGCAGATAACCTGCAAGTGTTGAGTGCCTGCGAAACACCTGTCAGCGTCTATCTGCTTGTTCGGCAAATCT
>CAYTDY010000018.1:0-17370 GCA_964436665.1 uncultured Desulfobacteraceae bacterium | reverse complement strand
TTGGTGTTATATCGACAAGTGCCCTGGAGATGGGAATTGATATAGGGTATCTGGATGTATGTATATTGGTCGGATACCCTGGGACCATTATTAATACCTGGCAGAGAGGCGGAAGAGTGGGACGTTCTGGACGCGACTCGCTTATAGCCTTGATCGCCAATCAAGATGCGCTGGATCAGTATTTTATGCAGCATCCGGCAAATTTTTTTGACCAATCATTTGAGGCCGCAGTTATTGACCCGAACAACACCCATATTGTAAGGGCTCACTTACCCTGTGCAGCGGCTGAAAACCCTCTTACCTTAAATGATTCCCAATTCTGGAATAATGATCTAAATAGCCATCTTAATTTTTTAGAATCTGCTGGGGAACTTAGCAGGACAAGCGAGGGCAAACAAAGGTGGTTTCCTAACAAGAAAAGACCACATCTAAAGGTAAATATTCGCTCGGTTGGGGAAACCTACACTATATTTGATGGTAAAACAGGTGAGGCCATAGGAACTATTGATGGTATACGGGCCTTCAAAGAGTGTCATCCAGGTGCAATATATCTTCATAGAGCCAGTCCATACCATGTTGAACAATTAATGATTGATAAAAAAGATATTATTGTAAGGCAAACAGACCTTAAATACTTTACCCGGATAAGGTCAGAAAAGGAGACCGAGATTATTAAGATTGATAAAAGCCAGCCTAAAGGACAGTTTGTTGTCAAACTTGGTAAGCTTAAGGTGACTGAAAAAATAACTGGCTATGAAAAAAGAAGGGTTCCTGGTCAGGAATTGATTGGTGTTTTCCCCCTTGACCTTCCCACCCAAACATTTGAGACAATAGGTTTTTGGATTGAGATCGAGGATATCATTAAAAGAATGGCAGAAGACAAAGATCTTCACTTTATGGGAGGTATTCATGCCATAGAACATGCAGCCATTAGCCTTTTCCCCTTATTTGCATTATGTGATAGAAATGATATTGGAGGAATTTCTTACACCTTTCATCCCCAGGTCGGAAAAGCGGCTATCTTTGTCTATGATGGATATCCGGGTGGAGTGGGACTAGCCCAGAGGGGTTTTGGAATAATCCTAAAACTGTTAGACAAAACCTTGGATCTAATTAAAGGATGTCTATGTGAGGAAGGCTGCCCTTCATGTATATATTCTCCAAGATGCGGTTCAGGCAATAAACCCTTAGATAAAAAAGGTGCTTTATTGATTTTAGAGGCCCTGACAGGTGTTATATCCTTTGCTGACATCCCTACTGTTGAAGTGAAGCCTAAGCCCCTCACCTATCAAGTAAATGAAAATATAATACCAGAAAAGGAGAATCAAAAAAGGATTCTTTATTTCGATTTAGAGACCCAGAAGTCAGCAGAGGAAGTAGGTGGATGGCAGAACACACACCTGATGATGGTGTCTGTGGCTGTATTATTCGACAGCCTGGAGGAGCGTTTTTATATCTTTGCTGAAAACCATATAAATAGATTAATAGAACATTTTGCTAAAGCGGATCTTGTGGTTGGTTTTAATCTCAAGAGATTTGATTACGCTGTGCTTGCACCCTATACCAGTCAAAATCTAAATGAAATACCGACATTTGATATGCTTGAGGATATCTATAATAGACTTGGATTCAGGTTAAGCCTCGATCATCTTGCAAGAGAAACTCTACAAAAAGGAAAATTGGCAGATGGACTTCAGGCCCTGGAATGGTTCAAGGCAGGAGAGATAGAAAAATTGACGGAATATTGCAAACATGATGTAATAATCACCAGAGATCTTTTTCTTCATGGTTTGGAAAAAGGCCACCTCATATACCGGAACAAAAGGGAAAATGAAAGAGTGAGACTATTAATTGACTGGGGTATTGATAAAATAATTAAAAAAGTTAAAAAATAATATGACTCAGGGGCTTTGCCCCAATTGGAATATTGGCCCGCCCTGGCGCTACTTACATGGAATACGATATTATCGCTGTAATATCTCATGAGTTGAGTATATGCTATTAGCTTATTATAAGTCAGGTCTGGGCCAGGGAGTAATGGAATACTGGAATAATGGGTATAGAGGAAGAAAAACATCAAATATAATCCTTTTCGTTTAGATAACCCACTATTCCAACATTCCATTGTTCCATGTAGATGGCATAAAATGATGGGCACTAAAACTACACTGATCTTGATAAGTTGCAAAAACTCCGATACATTTAACTAAAGAAGGGGGTTAACTTTATGTTCGGTCTTGGAACAACAGAACTACTAATTATTGCCGGAATCGTCTTGCTTATCTTTGGCGCCAAGAGGTTGCCAGAGATTGGAAAGGGGCTCGGAGGTGCTATAAGGGAGTTTAGAGGGGTTAAAAAGGATATAAGTCTGAATGATAAAGAGAAAAGCACAAACGAAAAAGGAGAAAAGGAAAAGTCTCTGGAAAGTAAATTGGTTGATAAGGTAATCGAAGATATTCCAGTTGTAAAAAAAGGCATGGCAGTTAAGAAAAAAGCAGATAAGATAAAGAAGATTATAAAATAGAGGATACCCTATTAAATATATCCATCATCTCTTTATGGATTCCTCCGCAAACTCTTTAAAATTTTTCACCATGTTTTATAATCTATGACTATCTCTTTCTGTGCATCTTGCGCCAATCTTTTGGGCTAATGTACTTTTCCCTTAGAAACCACATCCCTCGCCCTGCTGCCTTTGCTTCCCTTTCAGCTTTAAGATATGGAACAATGTTAAGTTCATCTGGAGGCTTTTCGCTACATACCTCAGCAAGTCCTTTTTTGATCATTTCTATATTAATATTTTTATCCTTCAAATAAATTTCCCCAATGAGATGATTAGAGGGAAATGGGCCAATGCCAAAACCTTTAATGTCAACAATCTTGTTGAGGATTAAACTCTCTAAGTATTTCTTTGAATCTTGTCCATATGGTTGCTCTTGCTGCTGTTTTTGTGAACCAATCTCAGGTGCATCAACTCCCGCCAACAGGACGTAGATGACAATATCATGTCCTTCAGCCATTATGGTGTCGCCATCGTAAACCTTATTGACCTTGAATTGGCCAGCCGATGAATTGGTAGAAAATGTCAAAAGGCAAAGGATCAGGAGGGCGATAATTTTATACTTTAATTTCAAAACATTAAGATGGGTCACTTTATTGCAATAAAGACCTTAGGTTACTATAATTCGTTATTTATTTTCATTTACTGTAACTATAAGCCAATCTAAAGGCCATAATATCATTTCTTGATAGAAAAGCAAGGAAATGAACACTAAATTTCAACGATAATCGATTTTTTGGTTCAATACTTGTACAACATGAGTATAGTATATTTAAAAAATTAATGTACAAGGTATGTTTTCGCCCTAAAAAGGCACTATCCTTCCCAATAATAAATCATAGGGGAGAAGATAAGGAGAATTAATATGATAGATCTAGCATTTAAAAAGGTAACTGTGGAACTTTCAGGTGCTGCTGCTGAGCTTGCGAGTACTTTTGCAAAAGATTTCAATTTAGAGCTTAGTGCAGTGATTAATGCAATTGTCACTGATTGGATCGCAAAGTTTTCAGCCGAGATCGAAATATATGGTAAATCTAAAACAAATCCATTTATGTTTGATGATCAAAAAAGACCTATCCTTGGCAATCAGCTTTATATGTATCGCAAAAATTCCTATTTGCAGGAAATGAAAAAGCATTAAGATAATCAGAAATAAGGCTGGGGTTTTAATTTTTACGCATCAAAAAAGGGGTTACTCTTCTAATGTAACCCCTTGATTTTCTTGGTAGCGGGGTCAGGATTCGAACCTGAGACCTTCGGGTTATGAGCCCGACGAGCTACCAGACTGCTCCACCCCGCGTCAAGTAATAATTATAATATTAATTTACATTTAGTCAAACAAAAAATTACCCCCCTGGTAAACCCTAACCCCGCTCAAGTCTATTCCTTACTTCATACATCCATAAAACCTATTAAAAAAGGTTAAGTCCTGCCGTAATAAGCTCATGGTCTGGGGTGATATTTTTCATGAATCTCTTTCAACCTTTCTCTTGCTACATGGGTATATATTTGGGTTGTAGATATATCAGAATGTCCTAACATAATCTGAACTGATCTCAGATCAGCCCCTCCTTCCAGGAGATGGGTTGCAAATGAATGTCTCAATGTATGAGGAGTAACTTTCTTGATGATTCCAGCCTTTAAGGCATAATTTTTTATAACCTTCCATAATCCCTGTCTTGTCATAGGCCTTCCTCTGTTATTAAGAAAAAGATATGGTCCCGCTTTAGCGGGATCCTTCTTTAAAAGAGGGGGCATTCCACTTTTTAAATACTCCTTAATAGAATCTAAAGCCTTAGTTCCTGCAGGAATGATTCTTTCCTTGGAACCCTTTCCTATTGTCCTGATATATCCGGCTTGCAGATTAATATTTGTCATCTTCAGGCCTGTCAATTCAGTAACTCTTAACCCGGTAGCATATAAAAGCTCTAATATAGCCTTATCCCTCTTTCCCAAAATTGTGTGCGTATCCGGCTGCGATAGAAAGGCCTCCACCTCATCTCTGCTTAAGACATTAGGTAGATGTTGATACATCTTTGGTATACCCATTAATCTGGCTGGATTAGAGTCAATTTTCCCTTCAGATACCAAAAAACGGTAAAACATTCTGATGGAAACAAGGCATCTTGCCAGAGATCTGGGTGATAGTTGAGCCTTCTTTTCAGATATAAAGGATAACAAGTCATTCTGGTTAACCTGAATTGAGTAAACTTTTCTCCGTCTTAAAAAATCAAAAAAGCTGATTAGGTCATGACTATAGGCCAAGATCGTATTTGTAGCCAAACCCCTCTCAACCTTAAGCTGATTAATAAACTGGTCTAATAACTGATCTTCAGGATATTCTTTGCCTATGGGCATATTCTATCTTCTCTAAAACGAGTAAAGATTCTTGTTTGTTGTTAAAACTCTTGCACCATTTTTTTCAAGTATAATCATTTCCTCCAACCGAACACCCCCTTTTCCTGGTATATATATCCCTGGCTCAATAGTAAAAACCATTCCTTCTTTTAATACCTCTGCCTTTAGTGGTCCAACAGCAGGCCTTTCATGAGGAGCCATGCCAATTCCATGACCAAGGGAGTGGCCAAAAAAATTTCCAAATCCGGCCTTTTTTATAATATCCCTTGCAATGGAGTCTACTTCTGTGCTTTTCATTCCAGGCCTTAGGGAGTCGATTGCCGAAACCTGTGCCTCTTGAACAATCCTGTAAATCTCTTTAAAATATGATGAAGGTTGCTCTAAAAAAATGGTTCTCGTCATATCTGAACAGTAACCATCAACTTTTGAACCTACATCAAGAATTATCGGTTCACCCTCTCCTATCATTCTATTTGTAGGAATTGCATGGGGTAATGCACTATTTGAACCGGAGGCTACAATAGGTGGAAAAGAGACCCCATCAACATCCTGTTCTCGTATCAGGGCTTCAATCCTCCAGGCCACATCCTTTTCAACCTGACCGGGCCTCAACTCCTCAATTACCTGGGCAAGAACATCTCCCATAAGCTTTGCTGATCCGCTTAATATCTCTACCTCTTCTGGCTCTTTAATCTCTCTCATTTCTTCAACAATATCGGAAAGTGGGATAAGCTTTACTGGGGGGGAATGTTTAATAATTTTCTTATTTAGCCTTTGATAGAGATCCCATATCAAGTAACAACCTTCAAATCCTAATCTTTTCGTATGTAACCGGTCAAAGATATCAAATAATGCATTAATTAGGCCTTCCTTATGAGTTATAATATCAAACCCAACCGTCTCTTCCTGTGCCTGGGTTGTATACCTTGAATCTGTGACTAAAAGAGCCTGATCTTGAGATATAAACAGGGAACCTGCGGATTCATTTAATTGTCCATCAGCGGCCTTAAAACCTGAAAGATAACGGCGATTCTCAGGTTGGACAATCCATATAGTATCCACCCCAAGATCATCAAATTTACTCCTTAAAAAACTTAAACGATTCTCAAACATAAACAATCTTCTCTGTAATTATTGAACTAAACTCACTTGGTAGAATTCCGGGGAGACTGCGATCTGATCTGCAAGTTACCCTTCCCTTCTGTAGCCTGGACTAACTTAAATATTTAGTCTACAGCTTGTTGCCACGAACCCGGTGAACCATAATCTGTGGAACGGTAGATACCTTTAGTATCCACTGCATATACATATTTGCCATTAGTGCTACAAGCTATACCAGCACCCCCCCTTACTACACCAAAATTTAATACCTGCGCATTTCCCTGGGCCACAGCCTTTGGTAAAATTAGCGAGGATATTTGCTGACTGAACAGATTTAAAAATAGAAGCACAGCAATGATAACTAACATCGCTTTAAAAAACTTATCTTTTCTCATATTAAATACCTCCTTTAGTTAATGAAGAAAAAACCCACCTCTTTTTCTACCCCCTGATAAGGTTTATTTTCTGGATGTTTTATTTGAGGATTAACCTATATCAAGTAACCAGTATTGGCTTTCCAGGTCTTTGATTCTTTTAAAATGATCTAAATTTGAAGTCACAACACTACATTCATGTGCCATTGCAATAGCTCCAATAGCAATATCAAAATCGTCTATTAACAATCCTCTTTTTTCAAGATCTGCTTTAATTATTCCAAAATTATAAGATGCTTCAGATGTCCATGGAGCCACACTAATGATTGACAGCAATCGATCCATTTCGGATTTTAAGAGATAATATTTTCTTGACAAATTATCCAATCTTTCAATGCCATAGTTTATTTCAGCTACTACTGGAGGTGCTGTGACAATTTCTCTCGGTCCATGAGATTTAAAAAATTCAAGAAGGGCTTCTTCCCTTCTCATCGCTGCTGAAAAAGCTGTTGTATCCAGCACATATCTCATAGCTGAATATCTCCTCGGTTTCTGCGAAAACGAATAATTGTCTCTTCCATCTCCGATACACTATCTCTAAGTAGTTTCAGATCATTTTCATCAAGTTCTTTTTTGAAAAAGTTTTCAGGCCATTTCCCGTCATTATTATCTAATGCCATTTGGCAGGCCTGGATAATAAAACGATTCCTGCTGATGCCTTTCTCTTTAGCTATCTTGTCAATTTTCAATAATAGCTCATCATTTACATGTATAGTTGTAGATGGCATGATTTCCTCCCCTCAAGCTTATACCTAAATTTTCGAATAGAATATATTCTATTTATATTTTTGTCAATCAAATTCAAAAAATAGGCGGTCTTGGACCTCTGAGTGAAATGCTTTCTCGTGCCAGTCTCTGATACGGTTTTCTGTAACACCGGCCCTTTCAGAAACCTGTGAAATATTGTATGTTTTTTTCGATTTTTTATTCATGGTTCTAAACTCCTATATGTTGATTTGATCTGATAGAAGTTGATTAGGTCTGCTGATGATGGATTTTTTAATCCAACATGATGTCAGGCATACTGCTGCGATTGCCAAAATCGACGTGAGCAAACTTTTATCAACGTATGTGGCTATACATTTTTATGATCGAGCGCCAGAATTGAAATATTAGGCAATTAAGAAAAAGTTGCCCGGTGTTAAGAATTGTAAGAATTATTGGAAGGACCAAAAAATCCAACATTTAGGAGTGAAGATTATAAAAGGTATGTAAGCCAAAAGTTTCAGGCAATCCCGACTCCATTTTGGCTAATTCTATTAATGTATTATTATCATTAGATAGGCCAAAGAATATTTTTGAACCACTTTCAATCTGAGCGATTTTTTAGTGGGATGGGCGCGCATCCAGCCATTTCTTGAATGAATCCTGACTTTCGCCAGATGGTTTGCCAGCTAATAACCCTTCAACGCTGATATCCTCATCGATATCTTCCCAATGGATTCCATGCCCTTTACCAATCAATCTCCAATTATTTCGCTCCTCTGGTCTGGCATATAAAAGTCTCGGAAACCAGGTTAACGGAACCGAGATGGTTCGTCCATCACTAAGGTCAATACTCAAGGTATCTTCCGTTACTGTTATGCCTTCGGCATAAGGAACTTCTATTTCAACTGCTGAAATACCCATTCCAGGCCTCCACTAATCTGATGTGATTTTCTTGAATAATCTTCTGAATGCGACCAAGTTCAGCGCGGCTAAATCCGCCACTGCTCTGCATTCGGACTGGATCAAGCCAAAACTTTGCAATTTTATCGTTACGCTCAACATGGATATGCTGAGGTTCGTCGCGGTCACCAGCGTAAAAGAAAAATCGATATTCTAAAGAGATTGTAGAAAAACCCTCATACCATCGTTTTGGGGCTTGTAAGTGGTTGATTTACTATATGTGAATTTAAATAAAAAGAAATAATTGTATTTTCTCGACAGTCTCAAATGTATTCATAACATTATCAAATTCTGCCACAAACAAGAACATCATTTTAATCAGGAAAACTGCTTCATTAAAACCTCTATGAAATAGGGCTCTACTCTATCTATCTTCTTTATAATCTCTTTATGGTTGTTGAGATACCCTTTTTCATGAAGAAATAGGTAAAAGAGTTTCAATGCCGGTGGCCAATACACATACTCGTTTGGCTCAGCCATCATCTTTCTTATAAGAAAATCTTCAAAGAACTCAACAAGGTATATGTCGGGGACCGATTTCAAAACAACTATATCGTCATGCATGTATCCGTAGATAAAATCGAGATATGTATGTAGACAGAAGGAAAAATCCTGGACATCACCCTTCAGCCCTTTAGTAATAAGCCATTTTTCAAATAGATCCTGGCATTCATCTTTCAGAGAAAAAAAGAGATCTTCATATTTGCCATATTCTGTTCCATCGAAAATATTCCTGTCCAATCTCTCTATCTTGCCTATGACATCCCTGTCTTTTTGATCCGGGGGTATGATCTCATTGGAAAGCGACAGTTTTTTATAATCAAAAGGCCTTATAAGGTGCCGGACCTCTTTCCGGATGAACATGAAAGGTAGTCCGGGTTCAGGCTGAATGTCTTGTGGAAATAGATAACTATATCTTTCTATCATTTTTGTGAATAGAATATGGGTTTCGTCCTTATCCAAGCCAAAAGCTTTCTTTAAGGCTTTTAATATCTCTTTCTCTAATTTTTTATCCTCATTGCCATCTTCGACAGAAATAGAATAGTTCCAGAGCATAGTGGAGATCTGCATGGCCACATTTAAGCCATTTTCATCATCTTCAACATACTTCATGAGCGGTTTTGCATACTCCATCATGGCCTGTGACATGGAAATAGAACGGAAGCCTTCAGGCGCTCCCATGTGAGGAAGCCCGGGCCTGTGGATTATCTTGGGCTTCGGCTTTGGACGAGATTTTACAAGTCGCAGTGTGCGCTTCCTTTTTATTTTCTCTCGTGCCTTGGAGCGCCTTTTGGCGATTTCTTCCTTTTTCTTTTTTGCCATCACTTAAATCCTCTCAAATTGACGATATTTTGGCGCTATTAGGTAATTTCAATGAGCTACGATATGATAAAGAAATCAAAACCTAAACCATTTTCTCCCTTGCCTAAGGTGGCTGTATCATCTTGAATATAGCAAGGGCTAACTCTCATCTTTTCCATTCCAAGCTCAATTTAGCGGGGTGATTATAGAAGTAAATGACATGGAAGCTATGAGATGGATTGAGAATCTGAATGGGTAATTAAATAGAGAACGGGGTGAAGTATTAGAATTTTTTACCCCGGTTCTATCAAATATTTCATTTGAAAAAGCACAGATTAGGATTGAAACTGCCAAAAAAGCCATTTTGTGGGGTGCCTTTTGAGTGAAATAGGATAAAGTTGATATGATAAGCATTGATTACGATAGTTAATCCAATTTGCTGAATGAAAGTGTCCAAAGATGCCGCCGGGCACTGCCAAACACCCATAAATCGATGTGGCTCAATTTTTATGGCAGTGTCTATATCTGTTCTATTCATATTTCTGGCCTATCGCCAGAATCGAAATTTGAGGGATTATGGACAAATTGCCCGATGTTGGGAATAAAAAGAATTATTGAGAAGACCAGAGATAAATTGGCAAGTAGTTGAAAGCTCACTGGCTTTCACAGAGCGCAGCGGAGTGAAATTCCAGTGCAGCGCTTTGTTCGGAAGTCAACTGAGCTGGACCTTCAGTCTCTTGCCCAGAGCAAGCGCAACGCTCTCTAATGTCAGCAGTGTCACAGATGCATTCTCCGGGTCAAGAAGTCGGTCCAGGGAAGACCGGCTTGTATGCATCATACGAGCAAGTGCGCTCTTGGAAAGATCACGTGCTTTCATCTCTTCCTTAATCTGGTGAGCAATTACACGTTTAAAGGCTGTGGCTTCGGTCTCGGCAAGTAGTCCTTCCTTCTGAAGAAAGTCGTCGAAATCGCTTCCGATATGTTTGTTTTTCATGGTCCAGCCTCCTGATACTGTCTTAGTCGTGATCTGGCAGTATTAAGTTCCCTTTGCGGAATTTTTCTCGTCTTCTTAATGAAACCGTGTAGAAGAATCATCATGTGGCCGTCAACGGTGAACAGAATCCGAGCAATTCCGTTCGGTACTTCTGTGCGGACTTCCCATAAATATGGCTCGATCTTCTCCACCAACGGCATACCAAGCGGCCATCCGAACTGGATGGTTTTGATGTCTTCACCGATTGCCTTCTTGTACGAAGAAGATAGAGACTTAAGCCATCTCCGGACTGGCTCAGTTCCAGAACCTGTCCGAAAGAAGACAACCTTGAGTCTGACATCTCCGATATTCATTTAATTTTATAATGCACCATAATTGGTACAGATGTCAAGTATTTTTTTATTTGTCTGCTGAACTGTTAGTATAAAGAATGAATTTTATCCAAGAACAGTACATTCAATATAGCACAATACTTAATGCCTGATTACCATTATCCAGAATTCTATGTTAATGAAAAGATTCGTTTAATGGATTCTATCTGATTTTATTATAAACTCAATACTCAGAGCAACCACTGCAAACAGGTCGGCTTTATTTTTTCTCCCTCATAGAAATAAGGGATCCAAATCTGTTCTATTGCTTCATCAATGGAATCTACTATAATGACATAGATCACGCATTTCATGATTTATCATCTTCCTTTGAAGACAAAAAAAGGATTAGCAGAAAATCTGCTAATCCTTAACCCATCTATGGTGCCGAAGGCGGGAATCGAACCCGCACAGGCATTCACCCACTAAGTCCTGAACCTAGCGCGTCTACCAATTCCGCCACTTCGGCAAGTAAGTACCTTGATATATTTTTAAAAAAAATTTATCCTTATGCACACCATTTGTCAACAATTTATGCAGGCTAACTTTTAAATGCAAGGAAATTTCTGGTGACTCAAGACCTAGAATACTTATTGGATAGTGCCAGACGAGCAGCCCGTTTTGGGGCAGAAAAGATAAATCATATCTACCAGCAATACCTCTCAGGTGACGATATTGGCATCAGAGAAAAGGGTAAGGATGATCCTGTAACTACTGCAGATATTGCCGCAAATCAGATTATTACACAAACGCTCAAAAGTCTCTTTCCTGAGCATGCCATCTTCACAGAGGAAGAGCCTGATACATGGGATAAAACAGGACATGAATGGGTTTGGATGATCGACCCTCTTGATGGCACAAGGGATTTCATCAAGGCTAATGGCGAATTCGTTACCATGGTTGGGCTAACACATTTTGGTGAACCAACCATTGGTGTAGTAATTGAGCCAGCTACCGGATTAGAGCTTTATGCTTGTAAAGGTTTGGGGGCTTATAAGAGCTGGCTATCTCAAGGAGATAAGCCATCAAGATTAAGGATTTCAGATACTCTTGACATGAAACATTTACGTCTTGCTGTCAGCCGTTCACACAGGGATTCAAAGGTAGACGAATTCATTCAATTGCTGGATGTTCAGGATGAAATTTCGTCAGGAAGTGTAGGTAGGAAGGTGGCAATGGTTATCAGTGGAGAGGCAGATATATATGTGCATCCTGCCAAGGGGACAAAATTATGGGATACCTGTGCTTGCCAAGTTATTGCTTCTGAGGCTGGAGGTGTTCTCCTTTCAGGCACAGGGAAACCGATAAGCTATATCAGACCATCCGGAGATGTTGAAAACCATTATGGCTTACTGGTATGCCCAACTAATATTTCAGATAAAGTAATCTGGGCATCAAGGAAGGTATGGGGGTTGGATTAACGGTATAGACCATTTTAAGTGACTAAAGCCCGCCCTGGAGCGGCATTCTCAGATCAGCCTGCAAGCCTATAGGGTGCTACATGCCCGGATCAGCCTATTACGCCTATAAGCCAGCCTTGCCCTGGCGCGACGTGTTTAAATCAAACTGTTAAGTCCATAAGGTACTAAGTGCTCAGATCAGCCTATTAAGATTATAGGCCAGGGGCCTGGGCCAGGGTGAACTAAAGTGACTAAAGTTATAAGCGCCTAATACTTACATTTAACATTACCCATAAAATTCCACAATGGCCCGGGTAAGGGCATCCACCGTATACTCATCAGGCATTATAGTTACCTTTAAACCCAGTTCGGTTGCCTTTTGAGCAGTAATAGGCCCGATACAGGCAACCTCTACCTTTATAATCTCCTCGTAGATCGATGTCCCTTCAAAAATGGCCAGGAAATTAGTAACAGTTGAAGGACTGGTAAAGGTAATGATATCTATTGTGTCATTTTTAAATAACTCGCCTAATTGGTCCTGGCTATAGTCTGGCTTTACTGTCTGATACGCCTCAATCTCATCAACGAGAGCACCCAAGCTTTTGAGCTTTTTGGGAATATAGTCTCTTGCTATTGCAGGCCTTGGCAAGAGAACCTTTTTACCATTAAGGGGGTATCCTTCTAATTCTTCCACAATATCCTCAGCCTTATATGTATCAGGAATCAGTTCAGGCCTGATCCCTTTAGCAACTAAGGCCTCTGTAGTCTTTGGGCCTATAACCCCAATCTTAATACCGTTAAGATGCCTGGCATCTTTTTTTGCTGCATATAATCGTTCAAAAAAGTATTTAACCCCATTAACGCTGGTAAATAGTATCCACTCATACCTGGAAAGACTTTCTATTGCTCTATCAAGATCTTTCCAACTTGTAGGGGGTATTATTTTAATAGTGGGAAACAGTAAACACTGCGCGCCTGATTCAGATAGAGTCCTGATAAAGCCCGAGGCCTGATCCCCAGGTCTTGTAACCAAAATCCTCTTGCCAAAGAGCGGTAGGGATTCAAACCAATTAAGATGCTTCCTCAAATTTATCACATCACCAACTGCAATTATCCCTGGTGGTGTAAGATCTGCGTTTTTCACCTTTTGACTAATATTGTCAAGAGTTCCAATTATTGTCCTCTGACTCGGCATGGTACCATTGCCTATAACTGCCACAGGACAATGTGATGGTCGGCCGTTATCTATCAATGTTCTTGCTATCTTATCTAAATTGCCAATTCCCATAAGGAATATTAGGGTGCCGGATGATTTTGATAAAATATCCCAGTTAACACCTGATTTTTCTTTAGTTGGATCCTCATGTCCGGTTATAAAGCATACAATAGATGAATAATCTCTGTGTGTAAGAGGTATACCCGCGTATGCAGGGACTGCTGCTGCTGATGTTACTCCAGGGACTATCTCAAATTTTATCCCTGCCTTAGAAAGCTCTATGGCCTCTTCCCCACCTCTTCCAAATATAAACGGATCACCTCCTTTTAACCGTGCCACTATTAATCCTTCCTTTGCCTTTTCAATCAAAAGATTGTTTATCTGCTTTTGGCTCATAGTATGTTGTCCACTTTTCTTGCCTACATATATAATTTCTGCATCTTTACCTGTCAGGGATAAAAGTGATTCGTTAACAAGGTAATCGTAAACAATGACATCAGCCTTTTTAAGACATTCCTTTCCCTTCACAGTAATGAGATCAGGATCTCCCGGACCAGCTCCTATAAGGTAAACTATTCCTTTAGCTTTATCTTTCAATTTCTTCATTTTTTGAGGATTTTAGGCACTTTAGCTCACCCTGTCCCAGGCCACTGGCCCAGACCTGGCCTATAATCTTAATAGGCTGATCTGAGCACTTAGTACCTTATGGACTTAACAGTTTGATTTAAACACGTCGCGCCAGGGCAAGGCTGGCTTATAGGCGTAATAGGCTGATCCGGGCATGTAGCACCCTATAGGCTTAGCAGGCTGATCTGAGAATGTCGCTCCAGGGCAGGCTTTAGGCACTTTAGGCACTATTTATAAATTTTTCCCATAGATATCCTTCAAGATCTCCCGTGCCCCTGCATCTAAAAGCCTGTGAGCCAGGGTTGCTCCAAGTTCTTTGGCCTTTTCAGGTGGGCCAATAATAAAATCCCGGAATATAGTGCTTCCATCAAGATCAGCTACCAGACCATCTAAATTAATAGAGTCATCCTTTAATCTTGCAAGGCCAGCAACAGGGATCTGACAGCCACCTTTAAGCTCCATCATGAAGGATCGCTCAGCTTCCACTGCCACACGTGTTGGATAATGATCTAAAAATGTGAATATATTCCTTGTTTCCTGATCATCCCGTCTTAATTCAAGACCTAAGGCACCCTGCCCAATTGCTGGCAGCATAAGATCAAAAGAGAAAGATTGGGTTATCTTATCCTTAGAACCTATTCTTTTTAAACCTGCAGCGGCAATAACTATTGCCTGAATATCAGCTATATCCAGTTTTTTAAGCCTGGTGTCTAAATTTCCCCTTAAAGGAACAATTTTTAGATCTGACCGATAATGGAGAAGTTGGGCAGAGCGTCTCAAACTGCTTGTGCCTACAGAGGAGCCCTTTGGTAAATCTTTAAAGGCTATATTATCCTTAGAAATCATAACATCATGTGGATCTTCCCTCTCAGGGATAATACCAATATACAAATTATCTGGCAGCTCTGCAGGAACATCTTTCAGGCTATGCACAGCCACATCTATCTCACCTCTGTTAAGGGCCTCTTCTATCTCTTTTACAAATAATCCCTTTCCGCCGATGGTGCTTAATGGTTTATCAATTATCCTATCACCTTTTGTTTTTATCTTTACTAAATCAACCTTGATATCAGGATATTGAGCTGAGACCCTATCAATTACCCATTTCGTTTGAGCAAGGGCTAATTGGCTTGCCCGTGTGCCGATCTTAATAAATGTCTTCATAGCTCAATATCTTAACATTTATTTCAAGTTTTTGGGGTGAAATGGAACTCTACTGGAAATTCGAAATCCGAAATCCTAAACTCGAAACAATATCTAAATCCAAATGTTCGAAATTCAAAACAGCTTTCGGATTTTCTTACCAACTTCATGATTCGTCGGTTTACCTGTCTCCCGCTTTTAGTGGGATATGGGCCAAGAAGACAAAGCATAGACAGACATAATTAAACGGAGTTTTTTGATAATAAGAATCGCGCCATATCAAGGTCCTGGTGTGTGGTTACTTTTATATTATCCTCCTCCCCTTCGATTATCTTTATGGGGATCCCCATTTTTTCAATCAGGAAGGCATCATCTGTTGCCTCTTCCCAACCATGTTTAACCGCCTCCTGATGAGCCATATGTATATCTTCCCATCTAAAGATCTGGGGTGTCTGAATTAACCATAGATGCCTTCGATCAACAGATCTTATGACTCTGCCCTGGCTATCTATCTCTTTAACCGTTTCTTTAACAGGAAGGCCTGTAATCACTGCCCTGAATTCTTTAGCAGCTTTAATTACCCTCTCTATGAGCTCAGCTGTAACTAAAGGCCTTACACCATCATGAATAAGCACCCACTTACATGAATCAGCAACCGCCTCAACTCCTTTCCGTACAGAATCCTGCCTTCTTTCTCCTCCAACAATAACCTTAAAAACCTTG
Organism: uncultured Desulfobacteraceae bacterium; assembly: GCA_964436665.1. GTDB lineage: Bacteria > Desulfobacterota > DSM-4660 > Desulfatiglandales > B25-G16 > CAYTDY01. The sequence goes on along the minus strand of CAYTDY010000018.1, from coordinate 1,473 downwards.
CTGAGTTTATACCTATTTACTATCTCACGGTTGCAATAATCAATATCTTCTTGAGAGACTACAATGACAATCCTGTCAACCAGATTACATCTCTGGAAATGACTCAATGTAACTGCTAAGATTGGCTTCCCGCATAGATCTATAAATTGCTTTGCCTTTGTCAAACCCATCCTGGCACCAATGCCTGCAGCGGGAATAATTGCTATTACCTGGTGCATTTCCGTTTTCTTACTGACCTCAACTATTACGTATTGTTTGGATCTAAAACAAAAATCCGAAATACGAATACCGAAATTTTTACCCTGTTAAATATTCAGTAAATGAGAAACTTGCGTGTTTTTAATGAATTTACTATTAAGAGCTAAAAGGTGGTAGTAAAAAATACTTATTTAACGGGGCGGGCAATAACCAAAACTATCAATAAAGGAATAATATTCATAATCGGTTACGTTTTGAACATTTGAGAATTTGTACTTCGAATTTGTTTCGGCCCGCCCTGGCGCGACATAGTATATACAGGTTGTTGTAGCTTAAATATCTCAAGATTTGAGCATTTGTAACTCTGGCCATATAAGTCAGGTCTGGGCCAAGGATTTCAGATTTCGAGTTTCGAATTTCATAATAGAATGTCAGGACCAAATTCCCATACCTATCTGTCCTTGTGTGTCTGAGGTTTGAGAATTTATGCCTGGGATATCTTTCTCGTTTCCTTCTTTAGCCTATTTATCTTCCTCCTTAATATATGAACCATTCGCTTATCTTTCACATTCCTTGCCTCTTTTCTCTTAGCCTTAAGTTCTATAATCTTTGTTTTGAGTTGCTTAACGGTGATAGCCTCCTTTTCAACCTTATTTTTTGGGGCTTTTTCTTCCTTTATGCCCTTCGCCTTTTTAATTGCCGCTAATAACTCAGCCTTCTTCATTGCATGAATACCAACTATGTCGGTACTCTCAGTGGCTACCGCCTTTAATTCCTTAACGGTCATCCTGTCTAAATCTTTTTCCTTTTTTTCCTTACTTTCTTGTTTTTTCTCTGCACCCATAAATTTCTCCTAAGTATTGTAAGTGGTCAATTGTATGTTGTCCATTGTCCGTGCTTGTTGAATTTGTTGTATTCATGACCCACAACCAGTACCCATAACAGGCAATAATTATTTAGAAATACAGAAACAACTAACTACTGACAACGGACTACTGACATTATTCTTTATTTATTCTTTTTCCTTCTTAAAAAATGGTTTAAACAGATCAATTGGAATCGGAAACAGCGTAGTTGAATTATTCTCTGCTGAAACCTCCCTCAGGGTTTGAAGATATCTTAATTGAAGGGCCATAGGAAAATCCTGTATCTTCTGGGCTGCCTCTGCCAACTTGGCGGCGGCCTGATTTTCACCTTCTGCATTGATGACCTTTGCCCTTCTCTCCCTCTCGGCCTCTGCCTGCTTGGCCATGGCCCGCTGCATCTCCTGGGGAA
>CAYTDY010000017.1:0-17372 GCA_964436665.1 uncultured Desulfobacteraceae bacterium | reverse complement strand
CGGCAGCATTGGCCATGAGGCGCGACTGTTTTCAAGAGGCAGCAGGTTTTGACGAGAATCTTATGTCGTCACAGGATTGGGATTTTTTCATGCGCGTGAAAAAGTCGGGCAGAAAATGTATGTTTATTCCAGAGATTGAAGTGCTGCATAGTCACAGGAGGGCGAGTTTTAGAGATATCATGCGCAGTGCGTTTCTTTCTGGATACCGCAGCGGCTTGTATGTACAGAGAAAATATTTAGCTGAAATGAGCATCATAGCGCGCTTGGCAGTCTTTCTCGGCAATAAACGGCTGTATCCGTGGCTGATGGTACCATACTCCATGGTAGTGTCGCTGAGTTATGTTGTTCAATTTGTTCGTTGGGAGCCTTCAGTTCTGGTCTATTTACCGTTCATGCTTCTTGCCGGCATGGCATATCACTTCGGTGTGTGGCGAAGATTGGTGTATGATAACTTGTTCCCAGCTTCGAGTACATGACTTTTGCATTGTTAGGGCCAATTTATAGATTGTGGGGTAATTATATTTTTTCATTTCAGATATTTCATTCTCTAACTTTTGATAGACTCGTAAAAAGTCCCTCATGCAGTCATTGCGAGCGTAGCGAAGCAATCTCATGGAATGTAACTGGTTGAAATCAGGAGATTGTTTCGTCGTCACGCTTTGGCGTGACTCCTCGCAATGACAGGTAAAACGACTTTTTACGAGTCCATCAACTTTTAAACAGCAGAGAGTCTATCTAAGAGTTTCCAACCGAACCCAGGGAATTAGGAAGTTCCCACTAATCCGCGATAAACCAAGTGGCTTTCCAGATTATTTACGATTACTAAATTGCTATTCAACCTCTCTCAAGTCAAATTATCCAAGATCTGATTATCATAAAAAGACTTGTGATTTGCCATTATGATTTTGAATGAATACTTTTGATCACTTGGCAGACATGATCGATTTGTTCTTCTGTGATTGCCAGTCCGCTTGGGAGATAACATCCGTTTCGCGCTACATATTCTGTATTGGGAAAAGAACCAAGAGAACTATATCGCTTTGTAAGAACAGGTTGTTTGTTCGGGGGATAAAACAAATCGCGCGTATCAATGTTATGCTCATGTAAAGCGGACCTGAGGGCATCTTTAGTCACTCCGAATTTCTCTTTGTCTATGAGGATAACATACATCCAGTAAACATTTTTGATATGAGGAAGTGTTACTGGCGTTCGTATTCCCGTAATGGTTTTTAAATTCTCAGTGTACCGCTTTGCCATAGAAATTTTCTTCGTGATGTAATTAGATATATTCTCAAGCTCGCCTAAGCCAAGGGCTGCCTGGATGTTAGTGAAACGGTAGTTGTAACCAATGTCTTCATGGATAAACCTTTTTCTGTCCGAATGATAAAGATCACGAATTTTCCTGAGCTTCTCGGCCAGATGATCCTTGTCGGTAAGCACCATTCCTCCTTCGCCGGTTGTGATAATTTTATTAGCATAGAAACTAAAGCATGAGATATCACTCATGGAACCGCATTTCCGGCCTTTATATGTCCCACCGTGAGCTTCGGCGGCGTCTTCGACGACGAAAAGCCCATGCCGACTGGCAATATTAAGGATGCTGTCCATCTCACAGGCATGACCAAAAAGATGAACCGGTATGATTGCTTTGGTTTTGTCCGTGATCTTCGATTCGATTTGGTTGACGTCGATATTAAAAGTTTCAGATTCGCAGTCAACGAAAACGGGTTTGGCTCCTGTATACATGACGGCAAAAATCGTTGCCATCATGGTAAAGGCAGGGACAATCACTTCATCACCGGGGTGAATGTCAAGGGCACAAAGAGCTGTATGGAGTGCTGTGGTCCCGCTTGATACGGCAACCGCATGTTTGACACCAATGAAGTCTGCAAAGGCATGCTCAAATTTTTCGACGAAAGGTCCTGCCGAAGAAAGCCAACCTGTTTCTAAACATTCGTTAACATAAAGCTTAGCTTCGTTTGAAATGACCGGTTCATTGACCGGTACGAACTTATTCTTTAAATCTTTTTGCATATTGATCACCTGGATAAGGACCTTGTTTGACTTCGATCAGCCGCACCTCTTCAAGCACATCAAAAGAATGGCCCCCTGTGATGGAAAAGAAGAAATCGCCAGCTTCGAGTATGGTTTCGTAAATAACCTTCCAGTCGTGAGTATAAACCTTTGTTCTTAGACGCCCCTTTTCAACGTAAAGGAATTCCTGTGTGGTATTCACCTTATAATGCATATCACGGTGAAGATGAGGTAGGAAAGAATAACCCTGCTTTCGTTCGATCAACCCTAACTGAAGGGGATAGTCGGCAGGCGTCAAAAATTTGACCCCATCTCCAACCGATAAATCCTTACGGAATATATAAGCGTAGAGAACTCCTTTATGTTCGACTTTCTCAATAGATGCCATAATCCCCCCACGATTGTTGCTTTAATTTGACTTTCTAATTTTCTGTTGATTTTATTGTTTCAATCATGCACTCCGCGACCAAATCCCAATTATACTTCGCAAGCACGCGTTGGCGTGCGATTTGTCCAAATTTCTCCCGTAATGAATCGTTGGTCAATAATTCGATGAGGTATTTCTTAAGGTTTTCTTCGTCACCTGGACAATAAAGAAATCCTGTGACATTGTGTTCGATTTCGTCAGTCGTAAAATTTGTCCGTATGCCTGGCGTTTGACAGGCCATACATTCTAAGACAAAAAGACTAGCTGCACTAGCGCCATGTCCAATTCCCGTATAAAGTGACACGTCAGCTAATGAATAATAGTAAGGTAAATCCTCATGGTCAATATGGCCTGATAATTCAATGTTGTCTTCTAACGAATGGTTTTTAATATATTTTCTTAATTTGGCGGTTTCCTTTTTATTTTCCGACGACCATGTTATAAGAAGTTTGACCTCGGGAACCTGTTTTCTTAAGATTTCTATGATTTTAACCGCATCCCACGTTTTTTTGAGTGGTGTGAAATCGGTGCTATGGATCACTGTTTTTCTTCCCTCGTACTTCTTTTTTAAATCATTAAATTTGGGAGAGAAGAAATCTGTATCTACCCCAAGATAGGTAGGAGTGGCATCTCTGCCGTAAATTTCACTTATCCACTCTGCGGTACCGCTGTTGATTGTCATCAGAACCGTTGATTCTTGCATGCCCTTGATGTCGAGGTTTTTATTGAAAAATGACAAAAAATGGAGCATTATTCTTTTAAAAAAGGGGAAGCCGCGAATCATGTCAATATCATGAAAAAAAGCAAAAGGCTCCATGATATAAGGCATATATTTATCGACTTTAGCGGCATAAGCCACGTAATTCATAGGAAACATGGAAGTGATTAAAAAAGAATATCGATTTTTTAACTGTTGTATCTTCCTGATGTCCCTTTTTAGGTAAAAAAGGAAAAAAAGCCAGTACCAGAGACTTGTGGAAGAACGTGTGTTGATTTCAATGACCTCCATGCCTTCACTTCGAAACATATCATGCATCTGAGGGGAGCATCTTTCAACAATCATATCTACGGGTATTACTTTGTGAATCCGTCGAGCAACTTCATAAACGAATTTTGTGCCTCCTGACCATAAAAGAAAATGTGAATGTAACCAAGCAATCCTTACCATTCGGAATTCTCTTCGCTAAATTTGGATTTAAATACCGTGACTAAACGTATGCTCTGATTATCTATACTATTCATCGTGCTTTTTCGATGTATCTTTTGTTGTATCCTGGTCTAGTAAATAAAGGGGGCGATTCTATCCATTCCGGGAAATGAATAAATGCACTCGGTTCATGGCAATACCATAGGCAAAGTACCTCCTTTTGCGCTTTCCAGTACGACATTGCCCGCCCCGCCAGGAATGGTAAAATGGGGATGGAGATAGATAAGATCGATTTTCGACAAGGATGTCGTGGTCATAGAAACCTGTATAATAGGCTCAAAAGCCTATAATGAAGATAGTGCCTAAATATGAGATATATGTCTTGTGAAATAGCGTGCCTTTTTGCGGTAATATATGCCTCATAAGCCCTTAATTTGTAGTTTTCACCGCTTTTTGATCTTCTATGCCACCTGAAATTAGCCAAAAATTTTTTTATATAATACGGATTATATTTCCTGCCAATTCTTAGCCAATAGTCGTAATCCATTGAATATTTACAATTGATGTCTATGGGCCCGATTTCTTGATATACATCTCTTGTGAAAAATGCAGCGGGCTGAGAAATAAAATCCTTCACAAGCAGTCGTCTATAGGAATATCTTTTACTTTCAAATATTTTGTACCTGGTTATCAGCCTCCGTATTTCCTGGTCGTGTTCATTGATGTTACGGCAGTTACCGAAACACCACTTGAATTTATATTCTTTATATCTTTGTGCAACTTCACTTAAGGCATTTTCTTCGTAGGTATCGTCTGAATTCAACCATGCGAGAAGATCCCCGGAGGCCATGTTAAAGCCTTTGTTGATTGCATCTGATTGCCCTCGATCCTTTTCTGAAATCCATGACAAGCGACCCTGGTATTTCTTAATAATATCTAAAGTATTGTCTATTGAGGCGCCATCAACGACAATATATTGCAACTCAAAATCACCTTTTTGTTTTAAAACACTCAGGATCGTTCGTTCTATATATTCACCCTGATTAAGAGAAGGGCTGATGATGGATATCTTCATGAGAAAGTCTTCCTTTACAGAACAATTAAATTAGGTGCATTTTCATGTCATCTCCACCATGTTTTAATAATTGTTTTTGCAAAATGAAGTCCGTATCTCCAGTCTGTTCCTTTTTTACTTTTACCATATTTTCTTCTCAAAATGGTTATAGGCAATTCACCGATACGCAGGCCTTTTTTTACAGCCTCAATAATTAATTCGCTGGTATGATATTGATCTTCATATAAACTTATGGAGGTCATTGCTTCCATCCTAAAAGCCCTGAATCCACTTGATGGATCCGTGATCTTTTTACCTAACAGTAAACTAACTATCTTACCAAAAGTATATACGCCGATGAATCTGAATAAACTGTCTTTCTCCCTTTTTCCAAGTATGCGTGAACCTATCACAAAATCATATTGATCATTAAGAATGGGTAAAACAAGTTTTTCAATCTCTTCGGGTTGATGTTGACCATCTGCATCCATGGTAATACACAGGAGAGCACCTGCCTTTTTCAGGATATCATATCCAAGACGCAGGGCTGCCCCCCCGCCTCGATTTATCGGATTCTTCACCACAAAAACGTCTTTCATTTCATCTGCAATGGAAAATGTTTCATCCTCACTACCATCATCAATGACGAGAACTCCCACCCCAACCCCTTCGATCTGTTTCGGGATCCTTGGAAGAAGCTCTTTTAAATTTTCCGCTTCATTATAGGCCGGTATTAGGACCATAATAGGCTTGATATTATCGCCCAATTCAACGTTTTTCTCTACTTCATTACTCCCCAAATTTCTAACCAGCTTATCAAATTGCAGCCAAATATTTTCCAGCCTTGACTTAGTAAAAAAAATATAAAACAACAAAAAAATGTTAGAGATAACAAGCAACGCAAGTATTCTACCCATTTGAGCTTTTTGTAAAGCCAGTACATCACGGATAACGTTAAGTACAGTGGGATTAATGGATACCAGGATCAGGCAAAGGTTGAATGATGAAAAAAAGATGAAATTCGACCTCTTCCATTTAGGTCCACGATAGATTAAAAAGGTCGACAATAGGCCTACGATCCCAATAATGAGTCCTATAATTCTTAAATTTGACATTTCCAATCCAGATATATGATTAACTCTGCGAAATTCACAAACGTTATAGAAGCATTGTTTCTCGCGAGGGTTCGTCTCCTCGCAGTTGGACAAACCATTCTACACTTCGTTTAACTCCATCCTCAACGTCAACCTGTTTTTCCCTCCCGATCCCCTCCTTAGCCTTGGAGGTATACGAAAAGTTACACAGGACATCTACCTTGAGTGTATCAATATGCTTTCATGATGGCCTGTTCAATCTCTTTAGGCAACTGAATATCAATAAACCAATTAGAAGGATAAAGATAATCCTCTCCACTTTCATCGATTATGCGAATATCTCCATCTTTTGCTGCATCTTCGTCTGGCAGTACACGATAAATTTTGTGCAATTCCAATGATGCTGGATAGTCGTAATTATTAATACATAAAGCAAACTTAGGAATAAATTTTTTATACTTTTCCATATTTTAATCCAAATAGCGTTTACGTTTAATTTCCTTTTTACCTATACCATGGGCTTCATACCAATGTAACTCAGCTAATCGCATTTTACCATTAGCTAATCTTATAGTTGCAATTCCTTTCAATTTTCTCCATCTACCTTTTCCATACTGCTTACTCAGTCTCATATGCTCTCGAAGCCGGGTACCACTCGCAATTGTCTCAATATCTCTAATTTCATCAATTATATCAAAGTGCATTATTAATTACTATGTACTTGATGAGCCTTAATCATATCATTTGATTAGACACCGAACAATTGACTTAATAATTATGTCTTTAAAATAGAATAATACTGACCATGCCGGTCAATTTTATCTCCTACAGAGGTGCCACAAAATCTGCAGCGGTATTCATATTTATCTCCCTCTGGTAAAATTAAAAGGAGAGATTTAATTACTGGCACCGCCTTTCCACATTTGGGGCAATAGAGCTCTGTGGCCTCAAATTCACCGTAACTTGATCGCTCTTGCCTTTTCTCCTTTAAAGAAGAATATCTGAATGGCCCCGGCATATTTATAGAATTCCCTTTTATCTTCTGTTGTGGTAATGTTTTCTAATTTTACAAAAGCATAAAAAAAATGCAAGCATTGATATAAGAAAAGGCTATGATTCACCGCAGAGACGCAGAGAACGCAGAGAAGAAATGTTTTTCCCTTGCCGTTAACCCCGGTTAATTGGGTAAAAGCAACATTCCAAAGGACACGTGGAATCAACAAGGGATCGAGGACCTTTAACACTGATATACTATGAGGGTTGCTTAAACCAGGACGATGCAACCAAGCGGGAAAAGTACCTGAAATCTTACCATGGAAGGATGTTTCTGAAAAACAGGCTCAAATCTTATTTAACCGGGTGAATAAGTCACAGCTTCTAACATACCCGCCCGCCTCGCCTGAGCTCGCGATGGCGGGCAGGTCTTAATCTAGGATTGTTTTTGAATTTTAACACTCCAGTTATACGGGATGGGATAATTCGAATTGTAAACGAATTAAAGGAGTAGTCCCGCATGGCTAAGTCTTTTTGCTTTTCGCCGTCCCGTTAAATCTGTCTTTCTATTTAACTAGGGTCTAACAACAACGTCACATATAACATTTTAAAGGAGGAATAAATATTATGCGTGTTTTCATTGCTGGAGTTGATGGTTACTTAGGATGGTCACTTGCCATGTATCTGCAAGCCCGTGGACATGAGGTTGCAGGAGCTGACAGTTACCATAGAAGAGACTGGATTGCTGAGATGGGGTCGCAATCAGCAACCCCCATCAGACGTATGACAGATCGTCTACAGGCATTCCGGGAAAATTTTAACACCAATTTGCAGTTTATCCGCGGAGACTTGACAGATTATAACTTCGTCTGGAATTTTTTCCGGGCATTTCAGCCAGAGTCTATTGTTCATTTAGCTGAGATGCCATCAGCCCCCTATAGCATGATTGATGCGGAGCACGCATCTTTCACCCATACCAATAACCTTATCGGGACCCTGAATATTCTCCATGTAATGAGAGATGTGTGTCCAGATGCCCACATGGTCAAGCTTGGTACCATGGGGGAATACGGGACTCCAAATATTGATATTCCTGAGGGATTTTTCGAGATTGAGTATCGAGGCAGAAAAGATACCCTGCCTTTTCCCAAAAAGGCCGGAAGCTGGTATCACCAGACAAAGGTCCATGACACAAATAACATCATGATGGCCTGCCGGTTCTGGGGACTTCGCTCTACTGATATTATGCAAGGACCAGTTTTTGGGACCAGGATCGATGAGATGGGCGATGATGAGAGACTGTTGACGCGTTTTGATTTTGACCAGGTTTTTGGGACAGTAATTAACAGGTATTGTGCCCAGGCTGTTATTGGTTATCCACTGACACCATACGGCAAGGGTTTTCAGAAACGCGGGTTTTTACCTCTCAGGGATTCCATGCAGTGCCTTACTATTACTGTTGAAAACCCTCCCGATAAAGGCGAATACCGGGTTTTCAACCAGTTTGAAGAGGTTTATGACCTCACCGAGCTTGCATTTTTAGTCCAAAAAGTAAGTAAAAAGCTAGGTCTTAAGGTAGAAATCCGAAATCTGGAGAATCCCAGGATGGAGCTTGAGGAGCATTACTACAACCCGGATCATCAGCACCTTCTCGACCTGGGATACGTACCGGCTATTTCAATAGAGGATGAGATGGAAATTATGCTGAAGGACCTCATGAAATATAAACATCGCATCGAAGCCAGGGCACATGCACTTATCCCTGATATCAGGTGGGATGGATCGAGAAGAAAGGTTGGCTTTTTAGATAAAAAAGAAGGATAGCCTGAGAGGGAGCTATTGGTTCAAAATAATCTCAATACAATTTCTGCAGTAATTCCAGCAAAAAATGAGGAAAGGAATATATTTTGGGTCGTAAAGGAGACAAAGAAATATGTAGATGAAGTGCTGGTGATAGATGACCGTAGCACCGATAATACGAGTGAGGTAGCAAAGAGCGCAGGTGCAAAGGTAATCCAAAACGAAGGCAAAGGGTATTTAGAAGCCATTAAAGCTGGTTTTAGAAAAGCAGAGGGAGATATAGTTATTACCTTAGATGGCGATGGGGAGCATAACCCAAAAGAGATCCCTTTACTCACCAGCCCTATCCTAAATGGTAAGGCAGATCTTGTTCTGGGAAAAAGAAAGAACATAGAAAGAATATCAGAGCATGTAATAAGCTTTGTAACCAAACTTAAAACAGGTGTAGCTGATTCAGGTACCGGCTTTCGGGCTATGAAAAAGGAGCTCGCCCGTAAATTAAACTTAAGAGGCAGATGCATCTGCGGGATCTCTGTCTTGGAGGCAAAACAGGTAGGCGCCAGAATTACTGAGATCCCAATTACTATAAACAGGTTAGAGAAGAAAAGAAAGATAGCCTGGGGCCATATAATTCAGCTATTTCTTGTGTTGAGGTGGATGATTAAAAGTAAGCGATAGAGAAAAATCAACGAGTTAAACTTCAGAAATTTATGAATTCAACAAAATTCTTGATCACAGGAGGCTGCGGCTTTATAGGAACTAATCTCATCAAAAATCTTGTCTCAAAAGGAAATCATTTCATTCGCATAGTGGACAATCTTTCTGTAGGCACCCGTGAAGATCTCGCCCAGGTCTGCAAGTTCAGTGAAAAGCAAAAAGTAAATAGTGAAAAGACCTCTTCACTTAAAAATGGCTCCTCACTCGTGCAACTCGTTGTTGCCGACATTCTCGATGCTGATCTTTCTATCAAGGCCACTCAGGGCATTGATGTGATTGTCCACCTTGCCGCAAGCACTGGTGTCGCACCTTCAGTTGAAAACCCAAGACAAGATATGGAGGCAAATGTCATTGGTACTTTAAACTATTTAGAGGCAGCCAGAATGAACAGTGTAGACAGATTCATCTTTGCCTCAAGCGGCGCCCCAATCGGGGAATGTGAGCCACCTATACATGAAGAGATGACTCCACACCCAGTATCCCCTTATGGGGCAAGCAAACTGGCTGGAGAAGCTTACTGTTCAGCATACTACCGTACTTTTGGAATCGAAACAATCGCACTCCGCTTTGGAAATGTTTACGGCCCGGTCTCAAGTCATAAAAATAGTGTGGTAGCCAAGTTTATCAGGCAGGCAATGAGAGGTGAAACATTAGAAGTCTATGGTGACGGCAAACAAACGCGCGATTTTATATATATCGACGATCTAATCCAGGCCATCCATCTAGCCGTATCCGTCGAAGGGATTGGTGGAGAAATTTTTCAGATTGCCACCAACGATGAAACTACAGTGAATGAACTTGTAGAAAAACTCCTTCCCATGTTTAAAAAAAAGGGCATAAAGAATGTAAAAATTCAGCATATTACTCCACGCTTGGGAGATGTAAAGCGCAATTTCTCCGACATTTCTAAAGCAAGGCGGCTGCTAAACTGGCAGCCCCAGGTAAACCTAAGGGATGGCCTTCAACGTACAGTTGATTGGTTTTATCACTACAAAGCTCAGGGAATTCAAGGGCATGTGTAAATCTCTTAGACTCGATTTCAGCAATCTTTACCCTGTTAAATGCAATAGCTATTTAACTGGGGCCTGCCCCGTGAAATTCACGATAGTGACAGCGAAGCGTATTTCACTAGAGTCAGCGGAAAGCAAAAAATAACTAAACCTTAGCGAACTCTGTGACTTTGCGGTGAAATATTTTCTTAGTTAATGATATTGAGCTGAGGGTTATCAGTCGTTATATCAATAAGCTACTCATAATAAGCAACGAACATCATATAAAGGAGGAGGGTATGAAGATAAAACACATTGACCACATAGGAATTGCAGTAAAGAGTATCGAGGAGGGAGGAAAGTTTTTCACTGATATGCTTGGGTTAAAACTTCAAAAGATAGAAACAGTTGAAGAACAAAAGGTAAAGACTGGTTTTTTCCCGATTACCGATAGTGAGTTGGAATTGCTTGAATCAACAGCGCCAGATGGGCCTGTAGCCAAATACATTGACTCACGTGGTGAAGGGGTGCAGCATATAGCATTCAGGGTTGAAAACATTGATGATGCCCTGAAAGAGTTAAAGGAGAAGGGGGTTCGTTTGATTGATCAGGAGCCCAGGAAAGGGGCTGGCGGAGCAAGGATCGCCTTTATCCATCCAAAAGAAACACACGGCGTATTAGTGGAGCTTTGCGAGAAGTAAGGCTGCATTTTCCCCACATATCTTTCTTATGGCATCTTTTGAAAGGCCTGCCTCTTTCATCTCTTTGAAGTAGCGGCCTGGTTGAATGAGGGGAAAATCGCTTCCAAATAATATCCTGTCTGGTCCAACGATTTTCACTGCAATAGAGTAAACCTCTTTATTATAAAGATAAGGGGAGGCAGCAGTATCAAACCATGTGTTTTTTAATACCCCTTTAACCTCCTTTTTCATCAGATGGTAAAAGAAGATTCCCCCTCCCCAGTGTGCAAGGATGATTTTATTATCTGGAAAGTGACTTAAGAAATCGTATATCTCTTTCAATGTCATAAGGGCCTTACCAGGGTAGTAATGGCCAATTGATTCATTTGTGTGGAGGAGAATGGGCACATCACGATTTTTTGCTATTTCAGCTATCTCCTTAAATGCCTTAAGGGCATCTGTTGAAATAGTTGATGTATAGAATGCCAGCTCCCCTATCCCTGAAAGTCCCGATTTCAGGCATCTTTCAAGTTCTTTTTCTGCACCTTTAGCGAGTGGGAAAAAAGCGCTAAAGCCTATCAGCCTATCTTTGTATTTTTCAGTTGCCTCGATGATATAGTCATTGTTTCTTTTGAAATGATCCTCATTGTGCCATGGGAAGCCAAATACAACCGATTTATCTACTCCCTCATTATCCATATTCCTGATAAGCTCCTCTACGCCGGAAATCTTTGATCCGGGAACACTATAAAGGAGCTTAAAGGCTGCCTCACCGTCAAAGAAATCCTCCCTTTTATCTCTGACCTCGTGTGGAAAGATGTGGGTGTGACAGTCTATTATCATCATGAGTCTCCACTAGCAGGAGAGTTTGTTCTGGATGGGGTATTTATTTTTGTTTTATTGGTTTTATTGGTTGCATTAGTTTTATTGGTTTGATTTTTTTGGGAGAGAGTACGGTTGAGATAAGTGATAAAGTTGTTAACCTTTTTCCAGGTAATATTAGCTTGTTTCTTTATTTTAGCCATTTCCGATTTGCTTATATACTATTGATCCAACGCGATATAAAAGTGGCTTACTGTTTCAGCAATGGATGAGCGTGAATAATCAAAGAATTTCATAAAATCTTTTGTGCTGTTCCTGTGGAAACCTTCTGCTATGTTGGCCATTGATGAAATTGCACTTCCTTTCACCTGATTAACTAATTCAAAGTCCTTTTTAAACTGATCATTCTTTATAAGTCCATAGGCAAGATTCACAAACCTTCTTGCCTCTTGCCAACATTCGAGATCCTCAAACCTTCTTATTGTTGCCATAATTAGTTTTTACCTCACCGAACAAATTAAACAAATTAAACCGAAATTTTACATCATCTGATATGGATCAACATCAATTATTAATCTTACCCCGCTTGAACTCAGGATCTGGGCAGAGTTCTTTTCTACCTCTTTCAACAATTGGTTGAGGGATCTGTGTTTGCGGGATTTGATGAGGATCTGCTGCCGGTATTTCCCTTTTAGCTTTGCCATAGGGGCCTCAACAGGACCTAAGACCTCTAAGTCCTTTTTACCCCATGAGCGCTTTTTTAAAGTGTCACTGATTTTTATTTTTACCTGCTTAGCTATTTTTTCTGTCTTAGACTTGCTGTTTCCAAGGAGGCTCAAATTCGCTATTGAGGAAAATGGCGGATAGTTGAGCTGTTGCCTGAGGCCTGTTTCCTGGGAGAAAAATCTTTGATAATCATGATTTCTTGCGGCAATGATTGCATAGTGGGATGGATTGAATGTCTGGATGATGACCCTACCAGGAACATCTCCTCTTCCAGTCCTACCTGCTACCTGGGAGAGTAGTTGAAAGGTAATCTCTCCGGCCCGGAAATCAGGGTGATTCAGGGAAAGGTCAGCAGAGATCACCCCAACAAGTGTTACATTAGGAAAGTCATGGCCCTTGGTAACCATCTGTGTCCCAACGAGGATATCTGTTTCATGTTGTAAGAACCGCCTCAAGACCTGTTGCACTTTACCCTTATATCTCATGGTATCCCTGTCCATTCTCTCCACCCTTGCCACTGGAAACATCTCTCTTAATGTTTCCACTACTCTTTCTGTGCCAAATCCATATGGTTTTAGATTCTCCTTATTACATAATGGGCATCTATCCGGGGGCTGAATCCTGAAGCCACAGTAATGACAGAGCAAATTATTTCCGCCTCTGTGATATGTCAGGCTTACTTCGCAGTTTGGGCATCTGAGAGCCTCTCCACAAAATCTGCACAGATAAAGAGCACTGAATCCTCTTCGGTTCAAAAATAGAATAGTCTGTTTTCCTGTAGCCAGATTTTCTCCAATTGCTTCCCTTAATGGGGGACTAATTATTTTGTTATCCGCAGTAGGCGGGCTACCCTCGAAACTTTTCATATCCATAACTGTTATATCTGGAGGTTCCTTCTTGAGGATCCTTTCTGGCATGGTGAGAAGGCCATATTTACCTATCACAGCATTATGGTAAGACTGTATTGAAGGGGTTCCTGAACCAAGAATAACAAGGGCATTAGTAAGTTTCGCCCTAACAATGGCAGCATCCCTTGCATGATAGCGGAATTTTTCCTCCTGCTTATAAGAGGAATCATGCTCCTCGTCAATAATAATAAGTCCGGGCCTGGAAAGGGGGGCAAAGAGGGCCGATCTTGCGCCTATGACTACATCGGCTTCTCCCTTTGCTATCCTTATCCATTGATCGTATCTTTCTCCAGGTGAAAGCGCACTATGAAGTATAGCCACCCTATCTCTAAGGCGGGCCTTAAAAAGAGATGCCAGTGAAACAGTCAGGGCAATCTCGGGTACCATTATTATTGATTGCCGCCCAAGCTCTGTAGCAAGCCTTACAGCATGGTAATAGACCTCTGTTTTGCCGCTTCCGGTAACTCCATGCAACAGATAGGTAAAAAAGGCATTGTCCTTGAGCTTTCCTGCTATTTTCTCTAAGAGCTCTTTCTGCTTTAAATTTAGAGTTGGTGGAGACGGAGAAACAAAGAAGCTTTCACCTGCTATGTCCCTTACAACAGGCCTGCGAGATCTTTTCAGGAACCCTTTCTTGACCCATTTATCCACAAGGTAGGCTCCATTATTAAAGGTCTTTTTTATTTCACTCAAGGAGGCCTCTTTTTTTTTGATAATCATCTCTAAGAATTCACCTTCATTTTTTGGCGCCCTTTTAGTGTCAAAGAGAGATCTATCAATGATGGCACCTTTTTTTACTGTAATAAAAACCTTTTTTAAAAGGCCAACCCTGTCCAGCCATCCCTTTGGGGGTGTCTCTGTGCCATAAGGGATTCGCACATTTAGGCCTGTTGGAAGTGCTGTTTTAATAACCTGGCCGATTGGATATATGTAATAATTGGATAGCCATTCGAAGAATTCAACCATATTTGGAGGAAAAAGCGGGTAAGGATCAATGATACTTATTATATCCTTTAGCCCTTTTCTGTTGGCAGGCGGGATGATCCTGAGGATATAGCCGGTTACCTTCCGCCCTGAAAAGGAGATAAGAACCCTTTTGCCGGTCTCCGCCTTTTTTATAAGATTACCTGTAACTGTGTAGGTGAATGTTCCGCTGACCGGGAGGGCAACGGCTACTTGAACATATATTTTTTGTGAACCTTCAGCCATAAACTATCAAGGTAAGGCCTTTTCCTTAAGCTCACTCTTTTCAAATTTGGCCCTTATAAGGGGTATATCAAATAGAGATAAATCAATAGATGGGTTTAGTACAATATCCTTTAATATATATTCCTCTACAATGGCCCCTTTAAGTGAATAGACGATTTTATATGGATACCAGGTTTGCTCCCTGATTTCCCTATAATCTGAAAAATGGAAGAGGAAATCACCATACCTTAAAAGTAGGGGTAAAAATAGACCCTTATCAACAATAAGTCTGGGACTTCCTTCCTCTTTATCCCCAATCAGGTATGCTATTCTACCTTCAAACCTTGTCAAAGAAGCTTTTTCGAGGTTTAAACCTAAATCTTTAAGCATTTCCAATATTCGCTCTGGATTTTGGGCTAAAAGAAGAAAACGATAGAGGAATTCCTTGCTCTGCCCATCATATGTAATCCCTCCATTGATAACCCTCAAGGTTCTTGAGCCTTTATGTATTATTAGGCGTTTACCAGGTTGACCTGCAATCTCTGACCTATATAGATCAGGAGAGTTTAAGTAGATGCACTCCCCAAAAACCTTTTCCTTTTCCCGATCTTGCTCCTTAATTTTTGTGAGCTGGGTTATATTTAATGTATTGATATTGATGAATTTATTGGTCATAATCGCTATAATCTGAGCTGGAGGGAGTATATAGGGCAATACATTTGATGGTAAAATTATGATAATAATTAAAGATAGTACAATCAGGAAGTTTGATATTTTTGCCATACCTCATCCATCTGGAGGACCAACTCATTAAATTTATTCCTATCTTTTCTGCTCAAGGTAAAGGCAGGGGGGGATTTAATCCTGAGAGGATTTACAAACCGTCCCTTTTTAGTCACACTGAAGTCAAGATGGGGTCCGGTTGAAAGGCCGGATGAACCAACGTAACCGATCACATCACCTTGTTTGACCCTTGAACCTTTCTTGAGACCTTTTTCAAATCTTCTAAGATGCCCGTAGCCAGTTTCATATATATGATTGTGCCTTATCCTTATGTAGCGTCCATAGCCTTTTTTCCATCCAATAAAGATTACTCGGCCATCTCCTACAGTCTCCACTGGTGTTCCAGTTGGCGCAGCATAATCAACACCATAGTGGGGTCTATAGATCTTCAAAATTGGATGAAGCCTCCTTAGCGAGAAATAGGAGCTAATTCTACTATATCTTAGAGGGGATTTCAGAAATGCCTTTCTTAGGCTTTTCCCCTTCCTGTTGAAATAGAATGATCTATCTTTAGAATCAGTAAAATAAAAGGATTCATGAATCCTTTTCTGATTTACAAACCTGACTGAAAGCACCTTTCCATGGCCTATACATTCCCCTTTCCTGTAATACTTTTTAAGAATTACCTGAAAAGTGTCTCCTGGTCTAATATCAACTAAAAAATCTATATCCCATGCAAAGATATCAGCAATCTCCATGATAGCGTCAGAGGGTAAGCCTCTGTCAATAGCCGATTGGTAAAAGGAGTTGGAGACCTTTCCATTAATTATGGTTAGAATTGTTATTTTCGAGGGAGAAACAAGGGTCGAGAAGAAATTGTGACCATTTCTGATGATATGAAGGGTCTTCTCTGGTGATAGATGAAGAGAAATCTTTTCTACTTTTTCGCTCTCTTTACTTAGCCAGATATCGATGGTCTGGCCCACTCTGGCCCTGGATAGATGATAAATTGGCTCTATTGCCTCATCTATCAGCATGATATTTTGGGCTGAGATGCCATATCCAGCTAAAAGCTCATAAAATGTTTTACCCTTTTTAAAATGTTCTCTTATTCTCTTATGGTTTAGAAACCAGTTCTGCCTTGACTCAAAATAATCATTGTAGCTAACCGAAGGAAGAGCAGATAATTGATCTGTGGCCGTTGTATTATCACTCGATCGGAAAATAATGAGTAAGAGTACAGCAATCAAGATAATGGTAAAAGAAAGGGGAAATATTCTATTCCATCTGAGGGTGGGTCCAGATTTATTAATCTTCCGGTTCAATTTTCTTTAACTTTAGGCTTATCTTTAAGAATAAGATAATCCTTTTTAGATTATTCTTAATATTTTGATAAAAATAGTTGACATATTAATTTCTTTATATTATTAAATATAGAAATTATAATATAAATATATATAAGTGTAAACAAATTTATCTCAGAAAGGATAAGTAATGGCAGATTATATATTTTGCTTAAAGAAAAAGAATAATCCCCGAATAGATGTTCGGATATGCCAGGGAAAATGTCCTTTTAAAGACGAGTGTCCGGAGTTTCTATCCTATCAAAAGAGGAACGACAATCAATCTTCGATCTTAAATTCGAGATTGATCATATCACCTCTTTTGAATCCCATGGCATTAAAAAATTGAAGAAGACCCCAGTCCCGCCAGTTTACAAAGGTATAAACGGTATCAACACCTACCTTTTTCATATAGTTGAGCATCTCTTCCATTAGAATCTTGTCCACTCCCTTTTTCTGATAAGATGGGTCAACTCCGATAGTATCTATCCAGCCAATATTCTCTGGAACACCATATTCCCATCCACTTGCGTCCCCGAGAATAAATCCAATAACATAACCCTCTATTTCTGCTACAAGGGATGGAAGGGGAGATCTTTTTTCCTAGTAATCTGGCCTTTTTTCTCCAAGAACCTTATTGTCTATCTCAATGGAATTCCAGGATGTTAGAGATTGCTTCGCTTCGCTCGCAATGACTTCTTATATTGCGAGCATATTTAGGAATCAT